>NZ_JBEYWX010000016.1:41131-190256 GCF_040644655.1 Streptomyces sp. NPDC046931 | reverse complement strand
GCGGGGGGCCGTACCCTCGGCGCCCCGCCCCCGGGCCCACCCCCCCGGCCGGCCGCCCGAAGCCCGAGGCTTCGGGCGGCCGCTTCTTCGTTCACCCGCCCGCCGCCAGGCTTGCGCCCTTCGGGTTCTCTTTCGCGAGATACCGGCCACACCCATGATGACCTGCTCAAACGCTTGTCATAGGGGTTCGTATGAGGCCCCGTCGACACCCGTTCGCCGCATTTCTGACGGACCGTCAGCGAGCGGCCACGGCCGAGTGGCCTTTTCCTCGGAAGGGCAGGGGCACGACCGACACAGCGGCACGCTGGGGATGTCGCGGGCCGTGCCCTGTCCAAGGAGCACACACGATGCGACGTACGGCCCGTCTGCTGACCGGTACCGCGCTCGCCCTCGGCGCCGCGGGGCTCGTCGCCGTGCCCGCGTACGCCGTTGACAGCGGCATCCTGGAGGTCTATCCCTCCGCCGTCGTCCCCGGCTCGCAGGTCACCGTCAACACGGCCGCGTGCGGCGCGGACGGCGCGGCGTCGGGCGACGCCAGCGCGGTCGGGGCCGGCGTGTTCGTCCTGGCGCCCGGCACGCACCATCAGGACGCGATCGGGCGCTTTCGGGTCCCGCCGGGCGCGCAGCCGGGAACGTACGAGATCGTCGCCCAGTGCTCCGGCGCCCGGCACACCACCGTGACCGGGGATCTGACGGTCACCCTCACCGCGGCCGGCAACCAGGCACAGCCGCGTGGAAGCGTGAAGACGGGGGTCGGCGGCGCACTGGGCCCCGACCCCGTGAAGAGCGCGGCAGGTGTGGCGGCTCTCGCCGTCGCCGCCGCGGGCGGTACCTGGCTCCTGCATCGCCGGCTCAGAGGCGACGGGATGTGACGGACACCCCGCACTGTCCGTCGGCCGGTACCGCCGTCCCCCATCCCCCTCCGGGTCCGACTGCCCCTCGCGGCCCGGAGGGGGTTCCAAAGGCCCCGGGCCCCGGTCCCGGAAGGAGCACCACGTGCGCAAGGTCGGCAGACCCGGCACGGTCGGCGACGTCGCCATAGCGACCCTCACGATGGCGGCCCTGTGCTCCGGAGTGTGGCTGCTGCGCGGCGCCGCCGAGACGCACGCACCGCCGCAGCCCTCGATCGCCCAGGCGGTCGCGGACACCGGCCCCGGGCGCTCCGTCGCGTCCGCGCTGCCGCCCTCGCCTCCCGACCGGATACGCATCCCCTCGATACGCGTGGACGCCCCGCTGATGGGACTCGGGCTGACACGGACCGGCAGCCTCGACGTCCCGCCCGCCCGCTACAAGAACCTCGCCGGCTGGTACGAGGCGGGCACCATGCCCGGCCAGACGGGCACCGCGATCGTGGCCGGGCACGTCGACAACACCGAGGGCCCGGCGGTCTTCTACGGCCTCGGCGCGGTGCGCAGGGGCGGCACGATCGAGGTCGACCGGCGCGACGGGTCGACGGCCGTCTTCACGGTCGACGCGGTCGAGGTGTACGCGGCGAGGGACTTCCCCGACCAGAAGGTCTACGGAGCGGCACCCCGCCCCGAACTGCGGGTGATCACCTGCGGCGGCGGCTACTCGAGCACGACGGGCTACCAGGGGAACGTGGTCGTCTTCGCGCATCTGACCGGCAGCCGGGGCCGCTGACCGCATCCTTCACGGACCGCCGCCGCGTTCAGGCCGCCCGCACCTCGTATGTCGCCAGCCGCACGGTCCCGTCGTCCAGACACTGCCCGGACACCAGGTCGAAACGCTGCTTGAGCAGCGGCGAGGCCACGAACGGCCGGCCCTCGTGGGTGCCGGTCAGACCGCGGGAGAGCACGGCGGCACCGCCGAACGGGTCGCGGTTGTCGATCCCGTACAGCCTGCCCGCCCGGTCCAGGAACAGGGCGACCTGGCGGCCGTCCGGCAGCAGCGCCGCCACCCCGCGGCCGGGTGTCATCCGCGCGAAGTCGCAGATGGTCAACCAGTCGTCGCCAAGACGCAGTTGGACGCTCAGGGCGGTCCTCTCGGGTGCCAGGGTCATCGCTGGGCACTTCCTTCCAGGGGTCGCGTGCCGATGGACAGCAGCGGCAGGTCGGGCTTGATCTGGTCGCGCTCCGAGACGAAGCCGACGACCGGGTCGGGGGTGTCGGGGGCGTTGACGAAGGACACGAAACGGGCCAGCTTCTCGGGGTCGTCGAGGGTCGCCGCCCACTCGTCGCGGTAGTTCGTCACGTGGTCGGCCATCAGCGACTCCAGCTCCTCGCCGATGCCGAGGGAGTCCTCCACCACCACCTCCCGGACGTGGTCCAGGCCGCCCGGGATCCGCTCCAGCCAGGTCGAGGTGCGCTCCAGGCGGTCGGCGGTGCGCATGTAGAACATCAGGAAACGGTCGACGAGGCGGATCAGTTCCGCGTCGGACAGGTCCTGCGCCAGCAGATCCCCATGGCGCGGGGTGGCGCCTCCGTTGCCGCCGACGTACAGGTTCCAGCCGTTGGAGGTGGCGATCACGCCGAAGTCCTTCGACTGGGCCTCCGCGCACTCGCGGGCACAACCCGACACCGCCGACTTCAGCTTGTGCGGGGACCTCAGCCCCCGGTAGCGCAGCTCCAGTTCGATCGCCATCCGGACGGAGTCCTGGACGCCGTAACGGCACCAGGTCTGCCCCACGCAGGACTTCACCGTGCGCAGGGCCTTGCCGTACGCGTGCCCGGACTCGAAGCCGGCGTCCACCAGCCGGGCCCAGATCAGCGGGAGCTGTTCGACGCGTGCGCCGAACATGTCGATCCGCTGGCCACCGGTGATCTTCGTGTAGAGGCCGAAGTCCCGGGCGATCTCGCCGATCACGATCAGGCCCTCGGGGGTGATCTCGCCGCCGGGGATGCGCGGGACGACCGAGTAGGAGCCGTTCTTCTGGAGGTTGGCGAGGAAGTGGTCGTTGCTGTCCTGGAGCGCGGCCTGCTCGCCGTCGAGGACGTGGCCGCTCGCGCCGATCGTCGGGGCGAGCGAGGCGATGATCGAGGCGATGGCCGGCTTGCAGATCTCGCAGCCGTCGCCGCCCCGGGCGCCGTCGCGGCCGTAGCGGTCGAGGAGGTCCTGGTATGTGTCGATGCGCAGCGCGAGGACGATCTCGTACAGCTCCTCACGTGTCTGCCCGAAGCAGCCGCAGAGGCCCTTGTCGACCTCGACGCCGGACGCCTCCAGCTCGGCGGTGACCAGCCGGCCGAGCACCTTCACGCAACTGCCGCAGCCGGTACCGGCCTTGGTGCACTTCTTCACCTCGGGCACGGTCGTGCAGGAGTGCTCCGTCACCGCGCCCCGGATCGTGCCCTTCGAGACGTTGAGGCAGGAGCAGATGATCGCCTCGTCCGGCAGCGCCGACGGGCCGAGCTGGGCGGACTCCCCGGAACCGGCCGGCAGGACCAGCGACTCGGGGGCGATCGGCGGGACGGATCCGGTGAAGGCGCGCAGGGTGCCGTACGCCTCCGCGTCGCCGACCAGGATGCCGCCGAGCAGTGTGCCGTCCCGGCCGATCACCAGCTTCTTGTACAGGCCCGCGCGGGCGTCCGAGTAGACGACGTCCAGGCAGTCCTCGGTGGTGCCGTGCGCATCACCGAAGGACGCCACGTCGACGCCGAGCAGCTTCAGCTTGGTGGAGAGGTCGGCGCCGGTGAAGGACGCCTCGTCGGCGGCGATCGTGGCCGCCGCGGTCTCCGCCTGCTCGTACCCGGGGGCCACCAGGCCGTACACCCGGCCGTCCGCCGCCAGCGCGCACTCGCCGATCGCGAACACATGCGGGTCGCTGACGGTGCGGCACTGCTCGTCGACGGTGATGCCACCGCGCTCGCCGACCGCCAGGCCCGCATCACGGGCCAGCTGGTCGCGGGGGCGGACGCCGGCGCTGAACACCACCATGTCGGTGGCGAGTTCGGAACCGTCGGACAGCTTCATGCCGGTGACCGAGCCGTCCTCGCCGGTCACGATCTCCTGGGTGCCCACGCCTGTGTGCACGGACAGGCCCATGTCCTCGATGGTGCGCAGCAGCGCGGCGCCGCCGCCGTCGTCGACCTGCACGGGCATCAGCCGGGGAGCGAACTCCACGATGTGGGTGTCGAGTCCGAGGCCCTTGAGGGCGCCCGCGGCTTCGAGCCCGAGGAGACCGCCGCCCACCACCGCACCGGTCGTCGCCTTCGACTTCGCGTACTCCTCGATCGCGAGCAGGTCCTCGATCGTGCGGTAGACGAAACAGCCCTCGGCGTCCCTCCGGGGAACCGGGGGCACGAACGGGTAGGAGCCGGTGGCCAGTACGAGGACGTCGTAGCCGACGGTCAGGCCCGAGCGTGAGGTGACCTTCCGCGTCTCGCGGTCGATCGTCTCCGCCGGGTCGCCGACATGCAGTTCGATGCCGTGTGCGGCGATGAACTCCATGTCGGTCACGGAGAGGTCCTCGGGCGTCCGGCCCGAGAAGTACGAGGTCAGCTGGACGCGGTCGTACGCCGGACGCGGCTCCTCGCACAGCACGACCACCCGGTGCGTGGCGGTCAGGCCGCGCTCGGCGAGCGCTTCGAGGAAGCGCTGGCCGACCATGCCGTGGCCGACGAGCACGATCGTGGTGCGGGGCCGGTCCCCAGCAAATGCGGTCGTGGACATCAGGAGCCTCCATCGGGGGTGGGCAGGTGCGGCTGCGAGGCGTCGAGGGGTACGGGCCGATCCGGGCGGGGGGCCTCCTGGGCCGCGCGGTCGGGCGGGGTGATCCGGGGGCGGACGGGGCGCTGCCCCGGGTGCGGGGCGGGCCTGTGGAGCCCACCGCGGCGGCCGGGCCCCTGCGGCTCGGTGCGGCTCCGCACGCCGGCGCGGCTCCGCACCCCCGTGGGTCCGGCGCCGACCGTGGCAGCACGCATGTCCGAGTCCGAAGTCATGCACCGCAGCGTGCGGCGCCGACGTTACCCGGCCGCATCACGTCTGTTTCCCGGGCGGAACGCTGCGCTCAGCGGGGGCTGGACGCTGGTGTGAGGGGCGGACGCCGGGGTACGGCACGGCGTCCGGGTACGACGAGAGGGCGGCATCCCCCGCACAGGGATGCCGCCCTCTCTGGATGGTCCGGAGCCGCCTTCGTGAGTCGGTGAGGGTCGGGTACCGACGACGGCTCCGGAGGTCTTGCGGTGTGCGTCAGCGGTGGTCGCTGCCCTCCGACTGCGAGGCCGCCCGGCCCGCCTCGAGGCGGGCGACCGGGATCCGGAACGGCGAGCAGGACACGTAGTCCAGTCCCACCTCGTGGAAGAAGTGCACCGACTCGGGGTCGCCGCCGTGCTCGCCGCATACACCGAGCTTCAGGTCGGGCCGGGTCTCCCGGCCCGCCTTCGCCGCGTCGAGGACCAGCTTGCCCACGCCGTCCTTGTCGATCGTCTCGAACGGCGAGACGCCGAAGATGCCCTTCTCCAGGTACGCCGTGAAGAAGCTCGCCTCCACGTCGTCCCGGCTGAAGCCCCACACCGTCTGGGTGAGGTCGTTGGTGCCGAAGGAGAAGAACTCGGCGGCCTCGGCGATCTGTCCGGCCGTCAGCGCGGCACGCGGCAGCTCGATCATCGTGCCGATCGCCAGCTTCAGCTGCGTCCCCGTGGCCTCCTCCACCTCGGCGATGACCCGGTCCGCCTCCTCACGCACGATCTCCAGCTCCTGGACCGTACCGACCAGCGGGATCATCACCTCGGCGCGCGGGTCGCCCTTGGCGGCCTTGCGCTCCGCGGCCGCCTCGGCGATCGCGCGTACCTGCATGGTGAACAGGCCCGGAATCACCAGTCCGAGGCGCACGCCCCGCAGGCCCAGCATCGGGTTCTGCTCGTGCAGACGGTGCACGGCCTGGAGCAGGCGCAGCTCGTTCTCGTGCGGCTCCTGGCGCGACTCCGCCAGCGCCACGCGCACCGACAGCTCGGTGATGTCGGGCAGGAACTCGTGCAGCGGCGGGTCGAGGAGGCGGATGGTGACCGGCAGGCCGTCCATCGCCTCGAACAGCTCCACGAAGTCCTGCTTCTGGAGGGGCAGAAGCTCCTTCAGGGAGTCCTCGCGCTCGACCTCGGTGTCCGCCAGGATCAGGCGCTCCACCAGCTCACGGCGGTCACCGAGGAACATGTGCTCGGTGCGGCACAGGCCGATGCCCTGGGCGCCGAAGCGCCGTGCGCGCAGCGCGTCCTCCGCGTTGTCCGCGTTCGCCCGCACCCGCAGCCGCCGCTTGCGGTCCGCGAACGCCATGATCCGGTGCACGGCCTCCACCAGCTCGTCGGCGTCGTCCGCGCCGGCGTGCATCCGGCCCTCGAAGTACTCGACGACCGGGGACGGAACGACCGGGACCTCACCGAGGTACACCTTGCCCGAGGAGCCGTCGATGGAGATCACGTCGCCCTCCTCGACGACGTGCCCGCCCGGCACCGTCATCCGGCGCCGCTTGGTGTCGACCTCCAGCTCCTCCGCGCCGCAGACACAGGTCTTGCCCATGCCGCGCGCGACCACGGCCGCGTGCGAGGTCTTGCCACCGCGGGAGGTGAGGATGCCCTCGGCCGCGATCATGCCGTCCAGGTCGTCGGGGTTGGTCTCGCGGCGGACCAGGATGACCTTCTCGCCGGAGCGCGACCACTTGACCGCCGTGTACGAGTCGAAGACCGCCTTGCCGACCGCCGCGCCCGGCGAGGCCGCGATGCCCCGGCCCACCTGCTCGACCTTCGCGCTCTCGTCGAACCGCGGGAACATCAGCTGCGCGAGCTGCGCGCCGGTGACGCGCTGGAGCGCCTCGGCCTCGTCGATCAGGCCCTGGTCCACCAGCTGCGTGGCGATGCGGAAGGCCGCGCCCGCGGTGCGCTTGCCGACGCGGGTCTGGAGCATCCACAGCCGGCCGCGCTCGATGGTGAACTCGATGTCGCAGAGATCCTTGTAGTGGTTCTCCAGGGTCTCCATGATCTGCATCAGCTGGTCGTACGACTTCTTGTCGATCCGCTCCAGCTCGGCGAGCGGGACCGTGTTGCGGATGCCCGCCACCACGTCCTCGCCCTGCGCGTTCTGGAGGTAGTCGCCGTACACGCCCTGGTGGCCGGAGGCGGGGTCGCGGGTGAAGGCGACGCCCGTGCCGGAGTCGGGGCCCAGGTTGCCGAAGACCATCGAGCAGACGTTCACGGCCGTGCCGAGGTCGTGCGGGATGCGCTCCTGACGGCGGTAGAGCTTGGCGCGGTCGCCGTTCCAGGAGTCGAAGACCGCCTTGATGGCGAGGTCCATCTGCTCGCGCGGGTCCTGTGGGAAGTCGCGCCCGGCCTCGGTCTTGACGATCTTCTTGTACCTGGTGACCAGCTTCTTCAGGTCGGCCGCGTCCAGCTGGGTGTCGTCGGTGACCTTCTTGGTCTCCTTGGCCTTCTCCAGCGCGTCCTCGAAGAGCTCGCCGTCGACGCCGAGGACCGTCTTGCCGAACATCTGGATGAGCCGGCGGTAGGAGTCCCAGGCGAAGCGGTCGTCGCCGGCCTGCTGGGCCAGACCCTGCACGGACTTGTCGGAGAGACCGATGTTCAGGACGGTGTCCATCATGCCGGGCATGGAGAACTTGGCGCCGGAACGGACCGAGACCAGCAGCGGGTTGTCGGCCTGGCCGAGCTTCTTGCCCATCCGCTCCTCGAGGGCGGCGAGGTGCGCACTCACCTCGTCACGCAGTGCCGCGGGCTCCTCGCCACTGTCCAGGTAGACCTTGCAGGCTTCGGTGGTGATGGTGAAGCCCGGAGGAACGGGCAGACCGAGGTTGGTCATTTCGGCGAGGTTCGCACCCTTACCGCCGAGGAGGTCCTTGAGGTCCTTGTTGCCCTCGGTGAAGTCGTAAACGAACTTCACGCCCTCCACGCCGTTTTCAGTTACGTGGGGATCTTTGTTTTCCGACACGGTCTCGACTCCTCGAGGACGCGATGGCTGCCCTGACGGCGAGGAACATACCCAGATCAAAGGAGCCTGGGTACGTCCACTTGCGCGTCATGCGCCTGTAACCACTCGTCCGCCACTGGATCGAAAGTCAAAGCTTCGCAAGCGCTGACACGGGGATGTTTTCACTTCTTGAAGACACAAGGGGCCTCAGGCCGGTTTGATCGCTCAGACGAGCGGCTTACGGCACGTCTGATTTCGATCGATGAACGATCAAAGGGTGGCACTCAGTGCCACCCTTTGAGAAGTGCAGCCGCGCATGATCCGCTCATCTGAGCGCAACCTCTATCAAGGGTGGCGAGAATCACGCTATGCGAGGAGGTCCGATTTCACCACGCGGACGTGGATACGGACGGAAACGCGACGGCACGGCCCGGGACCCCGAACCGCCTCGCGAACCGGCAGAGCACGTCACACCCCGAGGGCGAGCAGCCGTGCCTCCACCCGGTCCGGCGCGTAGAGGTGCTCGACGACCAGGGCACCCGCCCCGACCAGCCCCGCCCGCTCCCCGAGCCGGGAGGTCACCACGTCCAGGTGCGCGGTGGAACGCGGCAATGCCCGCTGGTACAGCAGTTCCCGCACGCCTGTCAGGAACGGAGTTCCCGCCAGATCCCCGGCGATCATCAGCACGCCGGGGTTCAGCAGGGTCACGACCGTCGCGAGGACGTCCCCGATCCGCCGTCCGGCCTCCCGGGCGAGCGCGGCGGCCTCCGGGTGCCCCGCGGTCAGCAGGTCCCGCACGTCCGAGCCGGAGGCGGCCGGCACCCCCGCCTCGGCGAGTCGGCGCGCGACGGCGCCTCCGCTGGCGACGGCGGCGAGGCAGCCGTAGGAACCGCACCGGCACAGCGCGTCCGCGCCCGCGGGGACCCGGATGTGCCCGATGTCCCCGGCGCCACCGTCCACACCGCGGTAGACACGGCCGTCGACGACAACCCCCGCGCCTATGCCGGTGGACACCTTGACCAGCACGAACGCCGAGCAGTCCGGGTACCCGGTGCGCTGTTCGCCGTACGCCATCAGGTTCGCGTCGTTGTCCACGAGCACGGGCACGTCCGCGGCGCCGTGCGCGTGCTCGGCGAAGGCGCGGCCCAGGCGCCCCCTGATGTCGAACCCGTCCCAGCCGGGCATGATCGGCGGCTGCACGACCCGCCCGGTGTCGCTGTCCACAGGCCCGGGGACGGCGAGCCCGATCCCGCAGACCTCGTGCGCCCGGTGACCCGCCTTCTCCATCAACCGGCCGAACCAGCGGCCCAGTTCCCCGAGGACGGCGTCCGGGCCCTCCTCCACGACCAGGACCCCGGCGTGCTCGGCCAGGATCTCGCCGGCCAGCGACAGGACGGCGGCGCGGGCGTGCCGGGTGTCCAGGTCGGCGGCGAGCACCACGGCATGGGCGTCGTCGAACTCCAGGGTGATCGAAGGGCGCCCGCCGAGCGGGGAGTCGACCGGCCCGCCCGCTCCCTCGCGCAGCCAGCCGGCCCGGAAGAGACGGTCCAGGCGATGACCCACCGTGGCCCGGGACAGGCCCGTGGCCTGCTGGAGGGCACCCCGGGTCGTGGCACGGCCACTGCGCACCAACTCGAGCAGATCTCCGGCGCTGGCCTGACTGCCCGGCTTTCCGGCCCTTCCACTCATGCGGACCCCCTTGCGTTCACCAACTCTGCCTTACATAGTGAGTTTTGCGTGTTAAATAGACGTAACCCTACGGTAGCTACTACCGAACCCCTCGACAGGACGTCTTCCGGGGAGACCTGAGTGGACCGCTCGACCCAACTCGCCGCCCGTCGTACGGAACCCGCCGGTTCCGGGCGCACCCCCGGCACGCCCTCGACGTCCGGTCCGCACCGCCTCCCCCGATCCGGGCCTCCTGTATACGATCCCGCCGGACACTCGGGGACGCTGCACCGCAGGGCCGCGCAGGTGCTCGAGGACAACTGGACGGGAACCTCCACGGTGCCCTCGCGCGGCCTGTACCCGCACCAGTGGTCCTGGGACTCGGCGTTCATCGCGATCGGCCTGCGCCATCTGTCCCCGCTGAGGGCGCAGACGGAACTGGAGACGCTGCTCGACGCCCAGTGGGCGGACGGGCGCATCCCGCACATCGTCTTCAATCCCTCCGTACCGCACGACGCGTACTTCCCGAGCCCCGACTTCTGGCGCTCCTCGACCGCGGGGCGTGCTGCGGGCGCCCCGCGCACCGTACAGACCTCGGGCATCGTGCAGCCACCGGTGCACGCGCTGGCGGCCTGGCTGGTGCACCGAGCCGACCCGGTGCTCTCCAGGGCCCGCGGGTTCCTGCCCCGCGTCTACCCGCGGCTCGCCGCCTGGCACCGCTATCTGCTGCACCGCCGGGACCTGGGCGGCGGCGGGCTCGTCTCGGTGGTGCACCCCTGGGAACAGGGCATGGACAACAGCCCCGCCTGGGACGCGCCGCTGTCCCGGATCAACCCGGCCCCGGCCCGCTCCTTCCGCCGTGCCGACCTGGACCACGGCGCACCCGAGGACCGGCCGACGGATCTGGACTACGGGCGGTACGTGCGGCTGGCGACGGACTACCGGGACGGCGGATACGCCGACGGCGCAGACGAGAGGGTGGCCCGCACGGCCTCGGCTGAGGGCGGTGGCGGGAGACGGGTGGGCGAGTTCGCGGTGGAGGACCCGGCCTTCAACGCGCTGCTGATCTTGTCGGAGCACGCGTTGGCATGGACGGCACGGGAGTTGGGCGCGACGGGCACCGCCCGCCACGCCCGCGCTCAGCGCCTGACGACGGCCCTCGTCGACCGTCTCTGGGACCCGGCCGAGGAGATGTTCTTCTGCCGGGACCTGCGGGGCGGGACAGCAACGGGAGGAAGCGGTGCTCTCGCATCGAAGCGGCGCTCTCCCGCCGGCGCCCTCGTCCCCGAGCGCAGTGTCTCCGGGCTCGTTCCGTTGCTCCTGCCCACGCTCCCCCGTGACATCGCGGCGGCGCTCGTGCGCACGCTGTCCGGGCCGCACTTCGGACTGGGCGGCGTCACCCGGCTGGTGCCGAGCTACGACCTGCTCGGTGAGGCGTTCGACCCGCACCGGTACTGGCGCGGCCCGGCCTGGTTCAACACCGGCTGGCTGCTGGAGCGCGGCCTGAGGACACACAGGGAGCATGCGGCGGCCGACGCCCTGCGCGAGGCCCTGCTGGAGACGGCGGACACCTCGGACTTCGCCGAGTACGTCGACCCGTACACGGGCGAGGCGTGCGGCACGCAGGGCTTCGGCTGGACCGCCGCGCTCACCCTCGATCTGCTGCACAACCCCCCACGCCCACAGGTGGACCCGAATAAAGGGGAATCCCTTACCGAGCACGGCGTATCCACCACGGGCACCGGCACGTTCGACAGAAGTGACAAGGGAGGGGACCGGGGATGACGAACCGGCATCATCTGCTCGTGCACGGCGGCACGTTCGCCGCCGTGGGTGACGGCGGCGACATCAGCGGCGTGCGGGGCGGCAACTCCCCGGCCGGGTTATTCGTGCGGGACGCACGGCATCTGAGCCGGTGGCAGCTCACCGTCGACGGTGCCGTGCCCGAGACGCTCTCGCCCGTCGCCGACGGGGACACGGCACGCTGCATCCTCGTACCACGCGGGGGCCGGCAGGAACCGCCCGCGCACACCTTCTTCCGTGAACAGGCCGTCGTGGACGGCGTGTTCGTGGAGTCGCTGCGAATCACCAGCAACCGCCCGGTGCCGACCACGGTCCGGGTGGCGGTGACCGCGGACGCCGACTTCACCGACCAGTTCGAGCTGCGCTCCGACCACCGTACGTACGCCAAGTCCGGCGCCGTACGCTCCCGTGACATCCTCGACGACGGCGTGGAGTTCGGTTACCGGCGCGGCGAGTGGCGGTCCAGTACCACCGTCACGGCCGAGCCCGCACCGGATGCGGTGGAGGAGACCGGCACGGGCGCCCGCCGCCTGGTCTGGACCCTGGAGCTTCAGCCGCACGGCTCGGCGGAGCTGCTGCTGCGGGTCGCCGCCCGCCCGCACGGGATCACGCAGGATCCGGCGGTCCCCGCATCCCCTGCCGCCGCGGGCGAGCGACTGCTCGCGCTGGAAGACGAGTTCATGGAGGGCGTGGCGTTCCCCACCGGCTGGCCGGAGCTGGCCACGGCGTGTGCGCGGGGCCTGTCCGACCTGGCCTCGCTCCAGGTGCCGGCGACCGGCCCCGACGGCGAGGACCTGCTCGTCCCCGCCGCGGGCGCGCCCTGGTTCCTCGCGCTGCTGGGCCGCGACGCGCTTCTCACCTCCCTCTTCGCGCTGCCCTACCTCCCCCGGCTGGCCGCGGCCACCCTGCCCGCGCTCGCGGCGACGCAGGCGATCGAGGTCAGCACGCGTTCGGTGGCCCAGCCGGGGAAGATCGTGCACGAGGTACGGCACGGTGAGCTGGCGCACTTCGGGCAGGTGCCGTACGGGCGTTACTACGGCTCGGTCGACGCGACCCCTCTGTTCCTGGTGCTGCTGGGGGCGTATGTCGAGCAGACCGGCGACCTGACGCCGGCCCGCCGTCTGGAGACCCACGCCCGGGCGGCGGTCGGCTGGATGCTGGACCACGGCGGGCTCACCTCCCGCGGCTACCTCGTCTACCGCGCCGACCAGGGCGGCCTCGCCAACCAGAACTGGAAGGACTCCCCCGGCGCGATCTGCTCCGCCGACGGCAGCCGTCCGCACGGGCCGGTGATGGCGGCGGGGGCGCAAGGCTACGCGTACGACGCGCTGCGCCGCACCGCGCAGCTGGCGCGCACGGTGTGGGACGACGAGGTGTACGCGGCGCTCCTCGAACAGGCGGCCGGGGACCTGCGGGACCGCTTCCAGCGCGACTTCTGGATGGAGGAGCACGCCTTCCCCGCGCTCGCGCTGGACGGCGAGGGCCGCCAGGTGAACGCGCTAGCGTCGGACGCGGGGCATCTGCTGTGGTCGGGCCTGCTGGACAAGGAGTACGGCGAACTGGTCGGCCGGCGCCTCCTGGAGCCGGACTTCTTCTCCGGCTGGGGCGTGCGCACACTGGCCGCGGGCCAGGCGGCGTACCACCCGTTGTCGTACCACCGCGGCTCGGTCTGGCCGCACGACAACGCGCTGATCACGCTGGGCCTGGCGCGCTACGGGCTGCACGACGAGGCCCGTACGGTGGCGCACGCGCTGGTGGAGGCGGCGACGGCGACGGGCCACCGGCTGCCGGAGGTGCTCGCGGGCTACGGCCGCGACACGCATCCGGAGCCGGTGCCGTATCCGCATGCCTGCACCCGGGAGTCCCGCTCGGCAGCGACACCGCTCGCGTTGCTCACCGCGGTCGGAGGCGCCTAGACGGGGCCGGTGCACTCGGTCCGGGCCGGTTGACCTCAGGTTTGCCGGGTGTTTGCCGGGCGCTGGGGCGGTCGGCTTGAACGTATGCCCGGGGCTGCCCGTACGGGATGACGGCGGGTCCAGCCTCCCCAGCGTGGCCCGCCCCTCCACCACGGGCTTCGCATGGAAGGACCCTCGGGTTGCCTCTCAACACACGCCAACGACAGAAGACGGACAAGGCTGGGGCGGTCACCGACGGGGTCCTGCCAGCGGAGGAGGAACGGCCGGAGGCAGAGGGCATACCGGCCGCCCCGGTGCCGGCGTCGGAGGAGCAGTCGGCGAAGGAACAGCCTGCGGGGGAACAGCCTGCGGAGCAACCGTCGTCGGGGGACCGGGCCGCGGAGAAGCAGCCGACGGAAGAGCAGCCGGCGGAGAAACAGCCGGCAGAGAAACAGCCGGCGGAAGAGCAGCCGCCGGAGAAACAGCCGGCAGAGAAACAGCCGGCGGAAGAGCAGCCGCCGGAGAAACAGCCGGCGGAGAAACAGCCGGCGGAAGAGCAGCCGCCGGAGAAACAGCCGGCAGAGAAACAGCCGGCGGAAGAGCAGCCGGCGAAGGAACCGTCTGCGGAGACACCGAGGCGCCCGCCCACGGACGAGCCGGACACACCCGCACCCGAGCAGACCGACACGTCGGCACCCTCGGCTCCCGGCGAGCCGGCCGCGGACACCTCCGCCGAGGAGTCCACCCCTGCCGGGACCGTCCCTGTCCCGGCCCCCGCCCGCTCCGGGTGGAGGCGGCGGCTGCGGGCCTGGCAGGACGGTCATCCCCTGGCCGCGAGTGTCATCGGGATAACCGTCACCGTGCTCGCCGGCCTGCTCGTCGTCGTCTCGTTCGTGATGCCCAACCGGCCGGAGAACATCCGGATCGCCGAGTTCATCCGGCTCCCGGTGGAGGCGCTCATCGGCGCCGTCGTGCTGACCGCGCTGCCCCGGCGGCCCCGGCTGATCGCGGCCTGGCTCGGCGGCGTCGTGCTCGGCGTGCTGACCGTGCTCAACCTGCTGGACATCGGCTTCCACCAGTACCTCGGCCGCGGCTTCAACGTCATCCTCGACTGGCCGCTCTTCAGCGACGCCTACTCCTATCTCCAGGACACGCTGGGCGGCACGGGCGCCCTGGGCGTGCTGCTCGCGGCCCTCGCCATCCCCGTCGTCATCCTCGGCGTCACGGCGCTCGCCGTCGTCCGGCTCAGCAATCTGATGGCCCGGCACCGTGCCACCACCACCCGTACCGTCCTGGTCCTGAGCATGGTGTGGATGACCTGCCAGGCCCTCAGCCTCCAGGTGGGCGGCGTGCCGCTGGCCGCCGAGCACACGGTCACGATGCTCCAGTACCGCTCCGACGGTATCCGGGCGACCGTCCGCGACGAGCGGGAGTTCTCCAGGACCGCGAAGGTCGACGCCTTCGGCAACACCCCGGGCTCCCAGCTCGTGCCCGATCTGCGCGGCAAGGACATGATCTTCACGTTCATCGAGAGCTACGGCCGCAGCGCCGTCGAGGACCCGATCATGGCGCCCGGCGTCGACAGGACGCTCGACGCCAGCACCCAGGCCCTGGCGAAGGCCGGCTTCCACGCCAAGAGCGGCTGGCTGACCTCGGCGACGTACGGCGGCAGCAGCTGGCTCGGCCACTCCACGTTCATGTCGGGCTTGTGGGTCAACAACCAGCACCGCTACCGCACGGTCAGCGCGAGCGACCACCTCACCCTCACCGAGGCGTTCAAGAAGACCGGCGCCTGGGACACGGTCGGCGTGATGCCGGGTGTGCAGAAGGGCTGGCCGGAGGCGAAGTGGTACGGCCTCGACAAGGTCTACAACGCCTTCCAACTGGGCTACAAGGGACCGAAGTTCAGCTGGTCGACCATGCCGGACCAGTACGCGCTGGAGCAGTTCCAGAAGCGGGTGCACGGCAAGAAGCACGACAAGCCGCTGGCGTCGTTCGTCATCCTGACCTCCAGCCACCAGCCCTGGGCGCCGATCCCGAAGATGGTCGGCTGGGACCAGCTGGGCAACGGCTCGATCTTCGACGGCATCCAGAAGGCGGGCAACGACCCGGCGGACATCATCGCCGACTCCACCCGCTCGAAGGAGGAGTACGGCAAGACCGTCCAGTACTCGGTGACCGCCCTGACCCAGTGGCTCGAGCGCTACGGCAACGACAACACGGTCCTGGTCTTCCTCGGCGACCACCAGCCGATCTCCCGGGTCAGCGGCAACCACGCAAGTCGTGATGTGCCGTGCGCGATCGTCGCGAAGGACCCGAAGGTGTTCGACAAGATCGCCGACTGGGGCTGGTCGGACGGCCTGCGGCCCGCGCACAACGCGCCGGTGTGGAAGATGAGCGCCTTCCGCGACCGCTTCCTGACGGCATACGGCTCCACCCCGCACCCGTCGAAGGGCTGACCCGGCTCCCGGGGCCTCGACCCTCCGGCTCCCGGGCCCGGGCGCTGCCTCCCCGCCGCCCGGGCCCGGAGACACACCTCGGCGCCCCGGCGCCGCCTCGCCGGGGGCGGGCACGCGCCCCCGGCCTGCGGACCGGAACTCTTCCACGCCCCACGGCAATCCCCGCCCGGTGCAGGAGGCGCGCCCTCGCCTGCGTCAGGACGCACGCTCGTCGGCGACGGGCCCCCTCCCGTGCTCGTACTCGGGCCGAGTGCGCGTGTCCGGGCCGAGTGCTCCCGGTTCAGCCCCCGGACGTGTCCAGTTCCGCGTCCTCGCCGATGCCCGCGCAGTCGTACGGGTCCTTCAGCCAGCCGTCCGGCAGCACCACCCGGTTGTTGCCGGACGTCCGGCCGCGCGGCCCGTCGGCGCCGGCCGGCCAGGGCTGGTCGAGGTCCAGTTCGTCGAGGCCGGTCCGCAGCTCCTTCAGCGAGGAGGTGACCGCGAGCCGCTTGCGCATCTCCGAGCCGACGGAGAAGCCCTTCAGATACCAGGCCACGTGCTTGCGGAAGTCGATGACTCCGCGCGACTCGTCGCCGATCCACTCGCCGAGCAGGGTGGCGTGCCGGACCATGACGTCGGCGACCTCACGCAGGGCCGGCTGTGCGAGATCTCCCTTCCGTCCCTCGAACGCCGCCACCAGGTCCGCGAACAGCCACGGACGCCCCAAACAGCCGCGGCCGACCACGACGCCGTCGCAGCCCGTCTCGCGCACCATGCGCAGCGCGTCCTCGGCCGACCAGATGTCGCCGTTGCCGAGCACGGGGATCTCCGGCACATGCTCCTTCAGCCGCGCGATCGCGTCCCAGTCCGCGGTGCCGCCGTAGTGCTGGGCGGTGGTGCGGCCGTGCAGGGCGATGGCTGTGACACCCTCCTCGACGGCGATCCGGCCGGCGTCGAGATAGGTGAGGTGGTCGTCGTCGATGCCCTTGCGCATCTTCATCGTGACCGGCAGGTCACCCGCTCCGCTCACGGCCTCACTCAGAATCGCCCGCAACAGGTTCCGCTTGTACGGGAGCGCCGACCCGCCGCCCTTGCGGGTCACCTTCGGCACCGGGCAGCCGAAGTTCAGGTCGATGTGGTCGGCCAGGTCCTCCTCCGCGATCATGCGGACGGCCTTGCCGACGGTCGCCGGGTCGACGCCGTACAGCTGGATCGAGCGTGGCTGCTCGCTCGCGTCGAACTTGATCAGCTGCATGGTCTTGTCGTTGCGCTCGACCAGCGCCCGGGTCGTGATCATCTCGCTCACGAACAGGCCCTTGCCGCCGCTGAACTCCCGGCACAGCGTGCGGAAGGGGGCGTTGGTGATCCCGGCCATGGGTGCGAGCACGACGGGCGGCCGTACGGCGTGCGGACCGATCTGCAACGCCGCGTTCGTCGGGGTCGTCGTGGGCGTGGGCGTGGGCGTCGGCATTCCCCCATTGTCACGCACGCCACGGGGTACTCGGCACCGGTCCGCCGATGACCTTGTATCGGTCATTAGTTAACCGCACTATCGAAATCGGCTACGATGGGTCGCATGCCCGAGCTCAGCCACCGCCGACGTCTGCTGGTGCTCGCGATCTGCTGTATGAGCCTGCTGATCGTGAGCCTCGACATCACCGCCCTGAACGTCGCACTGCCGTCGATGCAGCGTGGGCTCCACGCGACGACGTCGGGGCTCCAGTGGACCATCGACGCCTACACGTTGGTGCTGGCCTCGCTGCTGATGCTCGCGGGCTCCACGGCCGACCGGATCGGCCGCAAGCGGGTCTTCATGGCGGGTCTCGTCGTCTTCAGCGGCGGCTCGCTGCTGTGCTCCCTCGCCCCGAGCCTGGAACTGCTGGTCGTGTTCCGCATGGTGCAGGCGGTGGGCGGCTCGATGCTCAACCCGGTCGCCATGTCGATCATCACCAACACCTTCACCGACGCCAGGGAGCGGGCCCGCGCGATCGGCGCCTGGGGTGCCGTGGTCGGCATATCGATGGCCGCGGGCCCGCTGGTCGGCGGGCTGCTGGTGGAGTCGGTGGGCTGGCGCTCGATCTTCTGGGTCAACCTGCCGGTGGGCTTCGCCGCGCTCCTGCTCACCCTGCGCTTCGTCCCCGAGTCCCGGGCACCCAAGGCCCGCCGCCCCGACCCGGTCGGCCAGCTGCTGGTGATCGCCCTGTTCGGCTCCCTGACGTACGCGATCATCGAGGCCCCGGACGCGGGCCTCGGCAGGGTCCTGCCCTTCGCGGTCCTCGCGTTCGTGGCCCTGGCCGGCCTGCTGTGGTACGAGCCCCGGCGCACCGAACCCCTGATCGACCTGCGCTTCTTCCACTCGGCGCCGTTCAGCGGGGCCACCGTGATCGCGATCAGCGCGTTCGCGGCCCTGGGCGGCTTCCTCTTCCTGTCCACCCTGTACCTGCAGAACGTGCGCGGCCTGGACGCGCTGCGCGCGGGCCTGTGGATGCTCCCGATGGCGGCGCCGACGTTCCTGTGCGCCCCCCTGTCCGGCCGCCTGGTCGGCAGCCGCGGCCCGCGTCTGCCGCTGCTGATCGCGGGCTGCGCGATGACCGCGAGCGCCGTGCTGTTCGCCGCGTTCGAGGCGGAGACGTCCAACGCCACGCTGCTCGTCGGCTACGTCCTGTTCGGAATCGGCTTCGGCTTCGTCAACGCCCCCATCACCAACACCGCCGTCTCCGGCATGCCGCGCGCGCAGGCCGGTGTCGCGGCCGCCATCGCCTCCACCAGCCGCCAGCTCGGCCAGACCCTAGGCGTCGCGGTGGTCGGCGCGGTGCTGGTCTCGGGCGTGGGCTCCGGGCCGTACAAGGACACCTTCGTCTCGGCCGCCCGCCCCGCCTGGTGGATCCTCACCGTGTGCGGTCTCGCGGTGCTGTCCCTGGGCGCGCTCACCTCGGGCCGGTGGGCCAGGAGGACGGCCGAGCGCACGGCCGAGCTGCTGCAGGAGCGAGAGATACGGGACGCGGCGGGCGTGGGCGCATAGCAAGGCGCCCCATCAGGGGCGCGGAGCCGCACCGCCTCCGCCCCGCGGCCGCCCACGACGGACGCGCGGCCCGTACTAGACGGCCGCCCGCGTTCCCTCGCGATCCGCGTCCCGTTGCCGTTCCTGTTCCCGCTCCTGTTCCCGTTGCTGTTCCCGCTCCCGCTCCCGCTCCAACGCGACCGCAAGCAACCGCTCCAGCCCCGCACGGGACCCCGCGTCGGCCGGCGCGTACGTCACCATCCGCGGCCCGTTGTGGGGCTTCAGCCACAGATCCGTGTGGTCCAGCGTCAGCAGACCCACGTGGGCGTTGCGGAACTGCTTGCGCTTGCTGCGGGCGCCGACCACCTCGTGCCGCTCCCACGCCTGACGGAACTCGGCGGACTCGGCCGACAGCCGTTTGAGCAGCATCTTCCAGGCGGGTTCGCCGAGGTGGCCGGCCATGGCGGCACGGAACTTCGCGGCCATCACCCGCATGCTCTCCTCGAGCAGGACGATCGACGCCTGCCAGTCGGGGTCGGTGTAGCAGAGCAGCATGCAGTTGCGGTCGGCCGGCGGGACGGCGTCGAGGTCGCACAGCAGAAGCCCGTATGTGCGGTTGTAGGCGAGGATGTCGTACCGGCTGTTCTGGATACAGGCCGGAATCGGCTCCAGCTGCTCCAGCAGGGCACGCTGGGCCTCGGTGACGGGCGAGCAGTGCGCGCCGGGCGCGGGGTCGACGGCCCCGGCCAGGTTGAACAGGTGCTCACGCTCGCTCGCGTCGAGCAGCAGCGCACGGGCGAGGGCGTCGAGGACCTGGACGGAGACCTGGATGTCCCGGGCCTGTTCCAGCCAGGTGTACCAGGTGACGCCGACCGCGGAGAGCTGGGCGACCTCCTCGCGGCGCAGCCCCGGCGTGCGGCGGCGCCGGCCGCGGGGCAGCCCGACCTGCTCGGGGGTGAGGTGCTCGCGGCGATGGCGCAGGAACGCCGCCAGTTCATGCCGCCGGATCTCGGACGCGGGCGTCGCGCGTGCCTCCTGCCCGGTCGTCTCCCGCGCCGTCGCCGTGTACTGCACCATGGTCGCCATGCCCCCAGCCTGCCGCCCCCCGGACCCTGTTGCCAGGTAGTGCTTGTACCAGGATAAAGAGACTCTGGTACCACCCTGAGGGTCGGCGCAAGCTCGATGCCGTGACCGAGACTCTCTCTTCCCGTACCGTCCGTTCCCCGTTGGCGACACCATCGCTGGGCGGACTCGGACTGTTCACGGTGCTGCTGGGCGCGGCACTGCCTCTGATCGACTTCTTCATCGTCAACGTCGCCCTCCCCACGATCGGCGGGGACCTGCACGCGGGCGAGCCCGTCCTCGAACTCGTCGTCTCCGGGTACGGGCTGTCGTACGCCGTCCTGCTCGTCCTCGGCGGCAGACTTGGCGACCTCTTCGGCCGGCGCGAGTTCTTCCTCGGCGGCATGGCGGCCTTCGGGATCACCTCGCTGGCATGCGGGCTCGCCCCGAACGCCTGGACCCTGGTCGTGGCGCGCGCCGCCCAGGGCGCGGCGGCCGCGGCGATGCTGCCGCAGGTGCTGGCCACCATCCAGGCGGCGACCAGCGGGCAGCGCCGCGCCAGGGCCATGGGCCTGTACGGCGCTACGGCCGGGCTCTCCATGGTGGCCGGGCAGATCCTCGGCGGAGTGCTGGTGGCCGCGGACATCGCGGGCACCGGCTGGCGCTCGGTGTTCCTCGTCAACGTCCCGGTCGTGGCCGTCGGCCTGGTCCTGGCCGCGCGGGCGGTGCCCGAGACCCGCTCGCGGCACCCCGAGCCGGTGGACGGCCCCGGCACCGTGCTGCTCGCGGCGTCACTGCTGACGCTGCTCGCCCCGCTCACCGAGGGCCGTGCGACGGGCTGGCCGCTGTGGACCTGGCTCTCGCTGGCCGCGTTTCCGTTCGCGGCGTGGGCGTTCCACGCGGTGGAGCGCAGGGCGGACCGGCAGGGCCGTACGCCGCTGGTGCCGCCGAGTCTGCTCGCGCTCACCTCGCTGCGGCGCGGGCTGGTCATGCTGGTGCCCTTCTCGATCGGCTTCAGCGGCTTCATGTTCGTGATCGCGGTGGCGTTGCAGCGGGGGGCCGGGCTCGGTCCGGTCCCGGCGGGTCTCGCGCTCACGCCGATGGCGCTGGCGTTCTTCGTGGTGTCGCTGTGCGGGCCGCGGCTGGTGGGCCGCTTCGGCACTCGCGTGGTGACGGCCGGCGGGCTGATCCAGGCGGTCGGCGTTGCGCTGATGGCGCTCACCGCCTGGCGTTCCTGGCCCGATCTGGGCGTGCTGGAGCTGCTGCCGGGCGCGGCGGTGGCCGGTGCCGGCCAGGCGCTCCAGCTCCCGATCCTGCTGCGGATCACCCTGTCCGAGGTGCCGCCGGCCCGGGCGGGCGTGGGCAGCGGTCTGGTGATCACCACTCAGCAGTCGGCACTGGCGCTGGGCGTGGCGACGCTCGGCTCCCTTTTCCTCTCCCTGGTGCCCGGCTCGGGCATGCGGGGCGCGCTGGTGACCACGCTCCTGGTGCAGCTGGCCGGGATCGCCCTGACGGTGGCCCTGAGCCTGCGGCTGCCGCGCACGATCGGCTAGGGCCAAAGCCTCCGTTGCGCCACCGTCGATCTTCCGTTTGCTGCACACTCCTTGCTGCGCGAGCGGACGGGTACTCCCTGGAGGCGTCATGCTGCAGATCAACGTGAGCAAGGTCAGTCGCTGGGACCAGCACGGGCGCGAACACGTGGTGCTGGTGCGGCGGACCGGGGTGCAGCGCACGATCAGCTGCGACACATGCGGCTGGCGCAGGAACGCACAGTTCCTGCCATGGCTGAAGGCGGAGGAACATCTCGCGGAGGCCCACCAGGCGACCGTGGACCCAAGGTAGAACTGCTCGTATGACGACGGCACTTGACTGGAAACTCGTCGTCGACACGGACGACGCCCCCGCCCTCGCGCACTTCTGGGCGGCGGCGCTGGGATACGCGGTCGAGGACAACAGCGCACTGATCGAACGCCTGTTGACGGCCGGTGCGCTGCCGGAGGCGGCGGTCGCTGAGCACAACGGCACCCGCGTCTTCCAAGGCTTCGCCTCGATCCGGCATCCCGAGGACCCCTACGACGAGGAGACGGGCATCGGCCGGGGCCGCCGCATCCTGTTCCAGGACGTCCCCGAGCCCAAGAGCACCAAGAACCGCCTGCACCTGGACGTGCACGCGGGACCGGAGGCCCGGGAGGCGACGGTGGCGCGTCTGGAGTCGCTGGGCGCCACCCGCGTCGAGGAAGTGGACAAGGGCCCGGCCGGCCACTGGTGGGTCATGCGGGACCCGGAGGGCAACGAGTTCTGCGTGGCCTGACCTGGCCGCATAGCGGCACCAGGCGGGCGCGGCGCCGGCACCACCGCCGGGATCTCCCGCTGCAGCACGGTGAGTGCCCCGGCCGAGCGGGGCGATCCGGCAACGGCTCGTCGGTGTCTCCCGGGGGGCGCTAGGCGCCGGAACGGCCCGCCGCCCGTAGCCCGCGCAGCAGAAGATCCACCACCGCCTCGAACTCCGCCTCGATCCCGGGCCGCCGCCACTCCCCCGCGTAGGCGGGGTCGTGGAACCGTCCCGTCGCGTGGAAGACCGCCCGGGCCGTGACCGCCGGGTCGAGGGCCGGGGTGAACGCGCCGCGGGCGGCGCCATCCCGGAGGATCTCCGTGAGCTGGGCGGTGAGGTCCTCGATGTGCTGGTCCACCACACGGCTGTTCTCCCCGGTCAGCACGGTGAAGGTGGCGAACAGTTCCGGGTCGTCGCCCGCCTTGTGCCGCTTGGCGTCGAACAGGGCCGACAGCCAGTCGCGCAACCGCGCCTCCGGGTCGCGGTCCTGCTCGACGATCGCGGACAGAGCGCCGGATGCGCGGTCCAGCCACCGCTGGGTGACCGCCTCGCGCAGCGCCGCCTTCGTACGGAAGTGGCGGTACACGCTGCCATGGCTGACGCCGAGCGCACGGGCCACGTCCACCACGGTGGCCTTGGCCGGGCCGTGGCGGCGCAGCACCTCCTCGGTCGCTTCGAGGATGCGCTCGGCGGTCAGGGTCTCGGTGGTCGGTGACATGACTCAGACGGTACCCGGCGGCACGGTCAGTGCTCGCTGTCGAGGTGCGCCATCTGCATCGCGGGGTAACGGTCGCCGGCCGCCGCGTCCGCCGGCACGGCCGCCTCGACGGCCGCCAGATCCCCTTCGTCCAGGGTCACGTCGAGGGCACCGAGCGCCTCGGACAGCCGCTCCCGGGTGCGGGCGCCGACCAGCGGAACGATGTCCTCACCGCGCGAGAGCACCCAGGCGATCGCGAGCTGCGCCACGCTCACGCCCTTCTGCTCGGAGATCCTGCGCAGCGCGTCGACCAGGCCGAGGTTGTGGTCGAGGTTCTCCCCCTGGAAGCGGGGCGAGAAGGAGCGGAAGTCGTTCGCGGCCAGCTGCCGGTCGCGGGTGAAGTGGCCGGAGATCAGACCGCGGGAGAGCACCCCGTACGCCGTGATGCCGATGCCCAGTTCGCGGGTGGTGGGCAGGATGCGGTCCTCGATACCGCGCGAGATCAGCGAGTACTCGATCTGGAGGTCCGCGATGGGGGCGGTGGCGGCGGCCCGGCGGATGGTCTCGGCGCCGACCTCGCTGAGGCCGATGTGGCGGACGTACCCCTTCTCGACGAGTTCGGCGATCGCGCCGACCGTCTCCTCGATCGGGACGTCGGGGTCGAGGCGGGCGATGCGGTAGACGTCGATGTGGTCGACGCCGAGGCGCTGAAGCGAGTACGCGGCGAAGTTCTTCACGGCGGCAGGGCGGCCGTCGTACCCGGTCCAGCCCCCGTCGGGGCCGCGGAGGGCACCGAACTTGACGCTCACCAGCGCCTGTTCGCGGCGTGCGGCGGGCGCGGCGCGCAGGGCCTCGCCGATCAGCATCTCGTTGTGGCCCATGGCGTAGAAGTCGCCGGTGTCGAGCAGGGTCACGCCTGCCTCGAGAGCGGCGTGGATGGTGGCGATGGACTCGGCCCGGTCCGCGTCGCCGTAGAGGGCGGACATGCCCATGCAGCCGAGGCCGAGGGCGGAGACACGGGGGCCGGTGGTTGCGAGCTGACGGGTGCGCATGACGACTCCTGGGTTCTCGGTGAGCGTGGTCGGAATGCCCTCAGCATGGCATGACAGCTGACAGATTTCAATATCTGTCAGCTGTCATCTGTCATTCGCCGAAGGGGTGGCGAGCAGCCCCTTCAATCTGGTCCAGACCTATTGACGAGAGGTCTGGACCAGAGCACTGTCATCACTGACATCGCTGTCATGCCCACGGCACCTCACCGACCCCACCGGGAGGCCCGCATGCTCCGTCAACGCCTACGCCTGCTCGCCGCCGCCCTGACCGCGGCCGTCCTCGCCCCCCTCTCCGTCGCCGCCGCCCCCGCCGCGTCCGCGGCCGGCACCTGCGCCGTGAAGTCCCGCCCGTCCGGCAAGGTTCTCCAGGGCTACTGGGAGAACTGGGACGGCTCCTCGAACGGGGTGCACCCGCCCTTCGGCTGGACCCCGATCACCGACTCCCGTATCGCGGCACACGGCTACAACGTGATCAACGCGGCCTTCCCGGTCATCCGCTCCGACGGCACCGCGCTGTGGGAGGACGGCATGGACGCGGGGGTGAAGGTGGCGACCCCGGAGGAGATGTGCGCGGCGAAGGCGGCGGGACGCACGATCCTGCTGTCCATCGGCGGGGCGACGGCGGGCATCGACCTCGGCTCGACGGCCGTCGCGGACAGGTTCGTCGCCACGATCGTCCCCATCCTGAAGCAGTACAACTTCGACGGCATCGACATCGACATCGAGACGGGCCTCGTCGGCAGCGGGAACATCGGCCGGCTCTCCACGTCCCAGGCCAATCTGATCCGCGTCATCGACGGAGTGCTGGCCCGCATGCCGTCGAACTTCGGCCTGACGATGGCCCCGGAGACGGCCTATGTCACCGGCGGGAGCGTCACCTACGGCTCGATCTGGGGCGCCTATCTGCCGATCATCAAGAAGTACGCGGACAACGGCCGGCTGTGGTGGCTGAACATGCAGTACTACAACGGCAGCATGTACGGCTGCTCCGGCGACTCGTACGCGGCGGGCACCGTGACGGGCTTCGTCGCCCAGACGGACTGCCTGAACAAGGGCCTGACCGTCCAGGGCACGACTATCAAGGTGCCGTACGGCAAGCAGGTCCCGGGCCTGCCGGCCCAGCCGGGCGCCGGCGGCGGCCATATGTCACCGTCCCTGGTCTCCCAGGCGTGGAAGCACTACGGAACGAGCCTGAAGGGCCTGATGACCTGGTCGATCAACTGGGACGGCGCGAAGAACTGGACGTTCGGCGACAACGTCAGGGCACTCGAGGGCCGCTGAGCGACGAGCCGAACGGAAAACGCCGGGCGAGCTGGATCGATCCAGCTCGCCCGGCGTTCGCTGAGCTCGGGCGGCGACTAGCAGCCCAGGAGGCGGCCCGCGAGGTAGCCCTCGATCTGGTCCAGCGACACGCGCTCCTGCTTCATCGAGTCACGCTCACGCACCGTCACCGCGTTGTCCTCGAGCGTGTCGAAGTCGACCGTCACGCAGTACGGCGTGCCGATCTCGTCCTGGCGGCGGTAGCGGCGGCCGATGGCACCCGCGTCGTCGAACTCGATGTTCCAGTGCTTGCGCAGCGCCTGGGCGAGCCCCTTGGCCTTCGGGGACAGCTCCGGGTTGCGGGACAGCGGCAGGACCGCGACCTTCACCGGTGCCAGGCGGTGGTCCAGGCGCAGCACCGTGCGCTTCTCCATCTTGCCCTTGGCGTTGGGGGCCTCGTCCTCGACGTAGGCGTCCAGCAGGAACGCCAGCATCGTGCGGCCGACACCCGCCGCGGGCTCGATCACGTACGGGGTCCAGCGCTCGCCGGCCTCCTGGTCGAAGTACGACAGGTCCTGGCCCGACGCCTTCGAGTGCGCGCCCAGGTCGTAGTCCGTGCGGTTGGCGACACCCTCCAGCTCGCCCCACTCGTTGCCGCCGAACTGGAAGCGGTACTCGATGTCGGCGGTGCGCTTGGAGTAGTGGGAGAGCTTCTCCCTCGGGTGCTCGTACCAGCGCATGTTCTCTTCACGCAGGCCGAGGCCCGTGTACCAGTTCCAGCGCTCCTGCATCCAGTACTCGTGCCACTTCTCGTCCTCGCCCGGCTTGACGAAGAACTCCATCTCCATCTGCTCGAACTCGCGAGTGCGGAAGATGAAGTTGCCCGGCGTGATCTCGTTGCGGAACGACTTGCCCATCTGCGCGATACCGAACGGCGGCTTGCGGCGCGAGGTCTGCTGGACCTGGGCGAAGTTGGTGAAGATGCCCTGCGCGGTCTCGGGGCGCAGGTAGGCGATCGAGCCGCTGTCCTGCGTCGGACCGAGGTGGGTGGAGAGCAGACCCGAGAACTGCTTGGGCTCGGTGAACATGCCCTTGTTGCCGCAGTTCGGGCAGTTGATGTCCGCGAGACCGTTCTCCGGCAGACGGCCGTGCTTGGCCTCGTAAGCCTCCTCCAGGTGGTCGGCGCGGAAGCGCTTGTGACAGGAGGTGCACTCGGTGAGCGGGTCGGTGAAGGTGGCGACGTGACCGGAGGCCACCCAGACCTCGGTCGCCAGGATCACCGACGAGTCGATACCGACGACGTCCTCGCGGGACGTGACCATGTAGCGCCACCACTGGCGCTTGATGTTCTCCTTGAGCTCGACACCCAGCGGTCCGTAGTCCCAGGCGGCGCGCTGACCGCCGTAGATCTCGCTGCACGGGAATACGAAGCCACGGCGCTTGCTCAGGCTGACGATGGTGTCGATCTTGTCGGCGGCCACGGTGCTCTCTTCATTACGACGACGGGCGACGAAGCGACTGCTTCAGAGCATTGCTTCAGAGCGAATGCTTCAGGTTACCGGCGGGGGCTCCCCTCCAATCAAATCGGTCGGGAACCTGGAGCGGGCCCCCGGGGAGCCGAACCGCCGGCCCCCGGGATTGTTGACAACGGTTTCCATGTTTGTTGAAAATGACTGTCATGAACATACGCCGACGCCTGATACCCGGGACCGCGGTCGCCGCGGCCACCGCACTGGGTCTCGGAGCCCTCTCCGCCTGCTCCTTGACCCGTGCCGCCGGCAACACCGGGAAGTTCGACGTCGTCGCGTCGTTCTATCCGATGGCCTTCCTCGCCGAGCAGATCGGCGGGAGCCACGTCCATGTCACCAGTCTCACCCAGCCCGGCAAGGAGCCGCACGACCTGGAGATCAGCGCCCGGCAGACCGCGCAGCTCGAGGAGTCCGACGCGGTGCTCTACCTGAAGAACCTCCAGCCCTCCGTCGACGACGCGGTCGCCCAGTCCGAGATCAAGACGAAGATCGACGCCGCCTCCCTGACCACGCTGGAGAACCACGGCAACGAGGTCGGCGGCCACGCGGCCGCGCACGACGCCCACCAGGGCGAGGAATCCGGCGGCGAGGACCCCCACATCTGGCTCGACCCCGTGCGCTACGCCCAGGTCGCCCAGGGCGTCGGCAAGGTCTTCGAGAAGGCGGACCCCCAGCACGCGGCCGACTACGAGAAGAACACCGCGGCCCTGGTCAAGAAGCTCGGCGACCTCGACGCGCAGTACACCAGCGGGCTGAAGGCCGCCAAGGGCAAGGTCTTCGTCACCACACACGCCGCCTTCGGCTACCTCGCCGAGCGCTACGGCCTCACCGAGGAGGCGATCAACGGCCTGGACCCGGATTCCGAGCCCAGCGCGGCACGGGTGCGGGACCTCGAGAGGATGGCGAAGGCCGACGGCGTCTCCACGGTCTTCTACGAGACGCTCGTGAGCGACAAGACCGCGAAGACCGTCGCCGAGGACGCCAACCTGAGGACGGACGTCCTCGACCCGATCGAGGGCATCACCTCCCGGTCCCGCGGCGGCGACTACATCCAGGTCATGCAGTCCAACCTCAAGGCCCTCCAGACGGCCCTGGGGACCAAGTGACACCGGAAGGAGCGGCAATGAGCGAGCCGGTCATACGCCTTAGCGGCATCCGCGCCGACCTGGGCTCACGCCCCGTCCTGCGCGGCATCGACCTCACCGTCCACCGCGGAGAGGTCGTCGCGCTGCTGGGCGCGAACGGATCGGGCAAGTCGACGGCCGTGCGCACCATCATCGGCCAGGTCCCGCCCAGCGCCGGCGAGATAGAGCTGTTTGGCACCCCGCGCCGCGACTTCCGCGACTGGCGGCGCATCGGCTACGTGCCACAGCGCACGACGGCCGCAGGTGGCGTGCCCGCCACCGTGACCGAGGTGGTCTCCTCCGGCCGGCTCTCCCGCGCCCGCTTCGGCCTCCTGCGCAAGGCCGACCATGAGGCCGTACGACGCGCCTTGGAGCTGGTCGGCATGGCGGACCGCGCCAAGGACTCCGTCAACGCGCTCTCCGGCGGCCAGCACCAGCGGGTGCTGATCGCCCGCGCCCTCGCCTCAGAGCCCGAACTGCTGATCATGGACGAGCCGATGGCGGGCGTCGACCTCGAGAGCCAGGAAGTGCTCGCACAGACACTGAGGCAACAGGTGGCCTCCGGCGCGACCGTGCTGCTGGTGCTGCACGAACTGGGCCCTCTCGAGCCGCTGATCGACCGGGCGGTGGTCCTGCGCGACGGCTGCGTCCTGCACGACGGACCGCCCCCGAAGGCCGTGGGCCAGCACGCCCTGCCCGGCCACGACCACGTACACCCGCACGACGCGGCGGGCGCCGAACCCATCCGTACGGGACTGCTGAGCTGATGGACCTCCTGAACTACGCCTTCATGCAGCGGGCCCTGCTCGCGGCCGTCCTGGTCGGCATCACCGCCCCGGCCGTCGGCATCTACCTCGTGCAGCGCCGCCAGGCCCTGATGGGCGACGGCATCGGACATGTGGCGATGACGGGGGTCGGCCTCGGCTTCCTCCTCTCCGCCTCCCCGGTATGGATGGCGACGGCCGTCTCGGTCCTCGGCTCCGTCCTGATGGAACTGATCCGCTGGTACGGCAGGACACGCGGTGACATAGCCCTCGCGATGCTGTTCTACGGCGGCATGGCAGGCGGCGTGATGTTCATCAACCTCGCGCCGGGCGGCTCCAACGCCAATCTGACGTCGTACCTGTTCGGATCGCTGTCCACGGTCTCGCCGTCGGACGTCCTGGCGATCTGCCTGCTCGCCGCCTTCGTCGTCGTGGTCACCCTCGGTCTGCGCCGCCAGCTCTTCGCGGTCAGCCAGGACGAGGAGTTCGCCCGGGTCACGGGCCTGCCGGTGCGGGCGCTGAACCTGCTGACCGCGGTCACGGCGGCGGTCACGGTGACGGTCGCCATGCGCGTGGTGGGTCTGCTGCTGGTGTCCGCCCTGATGGTGGTACCGGTGGCGGCGGCGCAGCAGCTCGGCCGCAGCTTCGCGGCGACCTTCGCGATCGCGGTCGCCATCGGCGTGACCGTGACCCTCGGCGGCACGATCACCTCCTACTACCAGGACGTTCCGCCCGGCGCGACGATCGTGCTGCTGACCATCGCCGCGTTCATCGCGCTGACCGCGCTGGCGACTCCGCTGGCCCGGCGACGCGCGCGGGCACTTGCCGCGGCGCGGGCCACCGGCGACCCACTGGAGTGCGCAATTCCGGCCACCCGGGAGGCGAGCGGCGAGGTCGGAGTCTGACCACGCCCGACCCGGGCTGGCACAATGGCCCGGCAAGGCCCAGACGTGAGCCGTGAAAGAGCCGAAGGGGCGCGCGAGCAAGCCATCGAGAAGGAGGCAACGGTGACGACCGCCGGCCAACCCGTACGGGGACGATCCACCCGCCAGCGTGCCGCCGTGGCGGCGGCGCTCGACGAGGTCGACGAGTTCCGCAGCGCCCAGGAACTCCACGACATGCTCAAGCACAAGGGCGACTCGGTCGGGCTCACCACGGTCTACCGCACCCTCCAGTCCCTCGCCGAGGCCGGCGAGGTCGACGTCCTGCGCACCTCCGAGGGCGAGTCGGTCTACCGCCGCTGCTCGACGGGCGAGCACCATCACCACCTCGTGTGCCGCCTCTGCGGCAAGGCCGTCGAGGTCGAGGGCCCCGTGGTGGAGAAGTGGGCCGAGGCGATCGCCGCGGAGCACGGCTACGTCAACGTCGCCCACACGGTGGAGATCTTCGGCACGTGTTCCGACTGCGCGGCGGGCTGAGCGCCGTCGCAACTCGCCCCCGGTCTAGACACGCGTCGTGTTCCGGTCCAGGATCGCCCGCAGCCGGTCGGTGTCCGAGAGGTCGGGCAGGGCTCGCTTGGGAAGCAGGGTGAGGCACCGTGCGTTCGGGTCGCCGCTGAACAGCGCGAACACCTCCGGGGTCTCACGGTAGACCGGTCGTGCGCCCCATCCCTGGGTGACCGTGATGTGCTCCCCACGGATCGTCAGCCCGGCGTCCGTGACCGTCGTACGGCACGGGCCGTTCAGGTCGGACACACGGGTCAGGCTGCGGGCCTGCAACTGGGGCATCACTGCGAGCAGCCCGCCGACGTAGCACATCATGATCAGCGGGAACGGATCCACGTGCCCGGCGGCCAGCCCCGCCGCGGCGGTCAGTGCGGCCGCCAGGAACATCAGCACCATCGCCCACATCGCCAGCCTGCCGCTCCGGCTGACCTTCCGGCGCGCACGCAGCGCCGATGCGAAATCCCGGGCAGTCGGCTGATACGCCAGCTCGACCGCCTCCTCGACGGCTTCCCGCCCCGTGTCCATGACCACGAGGCGGGATCCTACATAAGCCGATCTTCAGGCGCCCGCGCTCATGAGCGCCCGAAGCAGCGCTCGAGTTCGGCCAGGTCGTAGAAGGTGCTGCGCTTGGCGATGGGGCGGCAGCCGGCCTTGAAGGGGGTCTCCTTCTCGTTGTAGAGCATGCGGACCAGGTAGCGGTCGCCCTTCTTGAAGACGTCCCACTGGATGCTGGCGCCCAGCGGGGCGACCGAGGCGCCGCGCCAGGGGTTGTCCGCGTACGTGTACGGCTCCCCCGGCGTCGCGGGCTCCGTGCTGCCCGGCAGTCCCATCAGCGCGGCCAGCGGGATGATCTCTTCGGCGTGCGTGAAGCGCAGCTCGGCGCCGAGGTCGCCGTTGCCGGCGCGCTTGGCCTCGACCTGCTTGAAGAGGTCGTCGAGCAGAACGCCCGCCATCTTGTAGGTGATGTCGCGCGAGGACGAGGTCGGCGTCCTCGCCGTCGGTCGCGGCACGAAGCCGTGCCGGGAGACGTTCTCGGCGAAGACGGGCTCGAAGCCCGACGGGGGCAGCTGGTAGGTGCGCGGGGTCTGCTGGGGCGCATAGGGCGCCTTCGTGCCATAGCTCTCGCGGTGCGCGGGGCCGTCCGCCGCGTGCGCGGGCAGCGCGGTGAGCAGCAGGGCGCCGAGGGCGAGGACAGGGGTGAGACGTCTCATGAGTCCCGCATCCTCGGCGGCCCGCGTGAACCACCGGTGGCCGGTACATGACCGGCTCTAACGACCGGCTCAGCTGTCCGACTTGCCCTCCATGGCCAGCAGTTCCTCGTTCGGGATCGCGCCGCCGAACCGCCGGTCGCGGGACGCGAATTCGACGCAGGCCCGCCACAGGTCGCGCCGATCGAAGTCGGGCCACAGCACGTCCTGGAAGACCATCTCGGCGTACGCGCTCTGCCAGAGCAGGTAGTTGGAGGTGCGCTGCTCACCGCTCGGGCGCAGGAACAGGTCGACGTCCGGCATGTCCGGGTAGTACAGGTACTTCTGGAGGGTCTTCTCGGAGACCTTGGACGGGTCGAGCCGGCCCGCCTTCACGTCCTCGGCGAGCCGCTGCGCCGCGTCGGCGATCTCGGCCCGCCCGCCGTAGTTCATGCAGAAGTACAGCGTGAGCAGGTCATTGCCCTTGGTCTGCTCCTGGGCGACCTGGAGCTCCTTGGCGACCGACTTCCACAGCTTGGGCATCCGGCCGACCCAGCGCACCCGGATGCCGAGTTCGTCGAGCTGGTCACGGGTCTTGCGGATGAAGTCGCGGTTGAAGTTCATCAGGAAGCGGACCTCGTCGGGCGAACGCTTCCAGTTCTCGGTGGAGAAGGCGTACAGGGAAATGTTGCGCACACCGATCTCGATGGAGCCCTGGAGCACGTCGAGCACCCGCTCGGCGCCCACCTTGTGGCCCTCGGTCCGGGGCAGACCCCGTTCCTTCGCCCACCGCCCGTTGCCGTCCATGACGATCGCCACGTGGTTCGGGACCAGCTCGCCGGGGAGCTTCGGCGCGCGGGCGCCCGACGGGTGCGGCTCCGGCGCCTTGTGCTCGCGCCGCTGGCGCCCGAGGATCCCGCGTACCACCATGTGCTTCTCGTCTCCCTCTGCGATCTACGGGTTTGGCTACGACTTCTCGACGTACCGGAGCGAGCGCAGTCCGCGCTCCAGATGCCAGTGCAGGTAGGCGGACACCAGCCCGTTGCCCTCGCGGACGTACCGCGCCTCGCACGCGTCCGCCGTCTCCCAGTCTCCCGTAAGCAGTGCCCCGAGCAGCACCAGGGTCTGCGAAGACGGTACGACGCTGCCGGGCGCCCGGCAGTCGGCGCACACGGAACCGCCGGAGGCCACCGAGAAGAAGCGGTTCGGGCCGGGCATGCCGCACCTCGCGCAGTCGCCGAAGCTGGGGGCGTACCCGTTGACGGCGAGGGAGCGCAGCAGGAAGGCGTCGAGGACCAGGTGCGGGGCGTGCTCGTTTCGGGCGAGTGTCCGCAGGGCCCCCACCAGCAGCAGATACTGCTGGACGGCCGGCTCGCCCTCGTGATCGGTGAACCGCTCGGCGGTCTCCAGCATGGCCGTACCAGCCGTGTAGCGCGCGTAGTCGGTGACGATGGCGCCACCGTAGGGAGCGATGGTCTCGCTCTGTGTGCACAGCGGCAGACCGCGCCCCACCAGTTCGCTGCCGCGCGCGAAGAACTGCACGTCCACATGCGAGAAGGGCTCCAGGCGGGCCCCGAACTTCGACTTGGTGCGGCGCACACCGCGGGCCACGGCGCGTACGCGTCCGTGACCGCGCGTGAGCAGCGTGATGATCCGGTCCGCCTCACCCAGCTTCTGGGTGCGCAGCACAATGCCGTCGTCGCGGAACAGACTCATGGGGTCATTCTCGCGTACGGCGTCAGCGCGCGTGGTCGGGTCGGTGTATGGCGTCCCACGGTGCAAGGTTCCAGGGGCTGGAGGGGTCCGCCGGATCGAGCAGAGCGCGCAGATGCGCCTCCGCGACGGCCTGTGGGGCGGGGAGGTCCACCTCCGGGTTCCCCCGCAGCCCGTCCCGCCAGACCCTGCGCCCGAGCACATAGTGGTCGGCGTACTCGTGCCAGGAGACGTACGTCCCCGCGACCGTCGGCACGATGTTCTTCAGCGCGGTCCAGGCCTCGGCCTCGCTGATCATCCCGCAGCCGAAGCCGCGGCGGGTGATGTCGACGTACAGGGCCGCGTCCCAGGCCAGCGGAGAGACGCCGAGGAGCCGATGGGCCCGCGCCCGGTAGCCGGTGCGCGCCAGCCCGTCGAGCCGGCCGATCAGCTGCTCCCGCGAGGTGATCTCCCACTGGTCGGCCAGCCACCGCCCGGCCGCCTCGTCGTCGATCCGGGTGAACGGGTACAGGGTGATCCGCGAGGCGTTCCGGTCCCTGCTGACCGGCGCGCTCAGCGACACCATCCACAGCTGGTGCATCGTGAGCGGGACTGAGTACCGGCGCTCGGCCCGCGGCCTGCTCCATCGCGTCAAGCTCCACAAGCCCATGCGCCCGCAGCCTACGTCATGGCCCACACGCCCCTGCGGGGTCCGTGGATCGACTGCATCAGGGGACCTCGCCGCGGCTGCGGGCGTTCGCGTACGCGGTCGCCGCGCTCAGGCGCTCCGCCGGGGTCGCGAGACGCACGGCCTCCGGCTCCACGTCCCACTCCTTGCCCCCGCCGTACGGTCTCAGCTGGACGTACGGGCCGTCGTGCCCCATCACCTCGCCCACCCTCCCGGTGCGGATGTCCACGGCGTACGAGCCGATCGGTGGCTTCATTCCGCCTCCGGGGCCCATCGGATCCGCGGCGCCGCCGCGCGTCGGGCGGCGGCGCCGACGGAACGGCCGCCGCCCGGTTCCACGAGCCGACAAGGCGCCTCGCGCGTGAGACGGGCGGGGTCGGTCCGGAGCGACGGCACGGCGGTCCCGGCGCCCTCGAGCGCCGACCGCAATTCGTTCACTGTGTCCTCCGCCTCTTCGACGCGGCGCGCCGAGTGTCGTCCCCAGAGTGATACGTGTAGTGCAGCCACCGTGCTCCCCTTTCCCTTCGAGTTTCACTCTTCGCATCTCCATGGTGACGCTCTGCATCTACACTGGGCAGGTGTCTGCGCCCTACAAGTGCCGCGCAACGGGGGGACGTTGAGCCATGGCCAACGGTTCGCGGGGTGGGGCGAGGTGGGGGTTCGCCGGGGCGGCGGGGGGCGGTGGAGCACCCGGGGGTGGGCGCGTGGTGGGGATGTGGCCGTTGGGCCGCCCGCGTCTTTGTCAGTGTCGTGCTTCCGCGGTCCGGGTAAAGGGCGCTGCGTTGCGCTGCGCTCCACTGCGCGTCGGCTGCGCCGATCGGCCTGCGGCCGCCCCTTGACTCGGCCCGCTTTCCACCCCTCACTCGGCACCGTCGAACTGGACTGCTACAGCCTGTTCAGCGAGGACGGACGCCAGCGCTGCTGTGGTTCACGGCGCCGCCCGCACCGAGGGCGCCGCCCGGCTGGAGCTGCTCTCCGTCATCGGCACCCAGGACCTGACGCCCGGCACCCCTTCCTACGGCGGGTCGGACGGCTCACGTACCGGGCCGAGGCCGCCGTTCGGCGCCACCTAGCGGCGGTCCGGGACCGTCTCCCGCGGTTGCGGGTCGGGTGCCGTGGAGCCCCGGTGTGCCGTGTCGCGGCGCAGGAGGGCCACGTGCGACACGGTGAGCGTCAGCAGGACGCCGATGTTGAGCAGGGCCGCGATGTGCACTCCGTCCGTGAACGCCGTCCGGGCGAGCGCGAGGAGTTCACCGCCGAGCCGTGCGGGCAGTCGGCCGGCGGCCTCGACGGCCCCGCCGAGGGTCGCACGGGCGGTCTCGGTGACATCGGGCCCTATGCCGTCCGGAAGGGATTTGCCGTCCAGCCTTGCGCGGTAGACGGCGGCGGCGACGGATCCGGCGACGGCCACGCCCAGCGCCTCGCCCAGGTTGGCGCCGGTCTCCCCGATGCCCGAGGCGTTGCCGGCGCGTTGGGGCGGGGCACTGCTGATGATCACGTCGTTGGTGAGGGCGAGGGCCGCCTGGACACCGAAGGAGGTGACGGCGAAACCGACGACGGCGAGGAACGGCCCGGACTGCGTACCGGCCTGGGTGAGCAGCACCAGCCCCGGTACGGCGAGGAGGAAGCCGCCCCCCATCACCTGGAGCGGGCCGGTGCGGCCGGCCACGGCTGGAGCCAGCAGCGCGCCCACGACACCCGCCCCGACCGCGGGCAGCGCCCACAGCCCGGCGACGGCCGGGGAGAGCCCCAACACCAGCTGGAAGTACTGGAGGAGCAGGAACTGCATCCCGGTCACCGCGAAGAGCCCGAGGGTCAGTCCGCCCAGTGCCACCCCGAACGCCGGGCGGGAGAAGAGCCGGAGGTCGAGCATGGGGTCGGGGAGCGTCAACTGCCTGCGTACGAAGACGGCACCGAGGCAGAGCCCGGCGGCGACGCTGAGCAGCGGCAGCGTGTGAACGCCGTGCTGGGCGGTCTGTTTGAACCCGTAGACCACCGGCAGCACCGTCGTGACGGACAGCACGACGCTGACCGGGTCCAGCCGGCCGGCCGCCGGATCGCGGTATTCGGGCAGCAGCGGCGGACCGGCGACCAGCAGGACGATGCCCACCGGCACGCCCAGCAGGAAGACCGAGCCGTACCAGAAGTGTTCCAGGAGCAGCCCGCCGATCAGCGGGCCGATCATTGCGCCGATGCTGAAGTTGGTCATCCACGCCGCGACGGCCAGCCGCCGCTGCCGCGGGTCACGGAACATGTTGCTGATCAGGGAGAGGGTCGACGGCATCAGTGTCGCTCCCGCGACGCCCAGCAACGCGCGCGACGTGATGAGCATCGCCGCGCTGGACGACCAGGCGGCGAGCAACGAGGCCGCCGCGAAGGCGGCGGCACCCGTCAGAAGGAGTCTGCGGCGGCCGATCCGGTCCCCGAGAGTGCCCATGGTGGTGAGGAAACCGGCCACCATGAAACCGTAGATGTCGACGATCCAGAGCAGTTGCGTGCCGCTCGGGTGGAGTCGCTCGCTGAGGGCGGGTGCGGCCAGATGCAGCACGCTCATGTCCAGGCCGATGAGCATGGTCGGCAGTGCGAGGACCGCGAGGCCCATCCATTCCCGTCGCCCGGCCCGCATCGGAACGTCGGTGTCCGTGCGGGGCCTCTCTTCGCAATGAACCATCGGAATCAGCCGGCTGTTCGGGGGGAGATCAGTGCGTCCCGGCATTCGCCGAGCAGTCGGCGTACGGCGTAGGTCACCGGGTGGTGCAGCGCTTCGTCGGGCGTGAGCCAAAGGGCCGAGGTCCCCTCCGGGCCGAGTTCCACCGCGAGTTCCGCGTCCACCGCGACGGCCGTCCGGTAGACGTGCCACAGATGGGCGTCGGCGCCACGGCGGCAGCCGTCACCGGGTACGGGAGTCCTGGTCAGGTGTTCGAGCCTCCGGCCGGTGATGCCGGTCTCTTCTTGCAGTTCGCGCGCCGCCGCCTCGTCGGAGTCCTCGTGGCGTTCGACGTGCCCGGCGGGGATCGTCAGGCCGAAGGGGAACGCCGTACGGTCGAAGAAGAGGAGGCGGCCGTGGACGTCCTGGACGAACACTCCCGCCGTCTCGTGCCAGTACTCGCCCTCGGCGTCCGTCCACCATCGGACCGCGGGATCGAGCACCAGCGCCCGGTCGGCGACGTGACCGCAGGCGAGGCACACCGAGTGGCGGCGGGCACCCTCGGTCCGCCACTCCACCGACGTGCTGTGGCAGCGCAGGCAGTAGTTGCGCACGGCGCCGTCCCGCAGCGCGTGCGGCGGAAGGAAGTCCAGTTTCATCTCTCACTCCGGTTCTCCGACGTCCCGTCACCCGCGTTCCGGCCGCGGGACCCCCGGCTTCCCGCGGCAGACAGCAATGTGTCCGCCGCGGAAGCGGGGTGCGTCGGACCTGGCGGAACGCCTAGGTGTCGAGGCCGAACCGGGTGAACAGTTCCTTGTCGCCCGTGACGTAGGAGGTGTCGGTGACACACGTCTGGTCGGACGGGCCCCGGCTGCACATGCACATGTGCCGGCCGGTGGAGACCACGCGCGCCGCACGGGCGCCGCCCGAGGACATGATCTCCTCGGCGATGTCCTTCACCAGGTGCTCCTGGATCTGGAACCTGCGGCTGAACGCCTGCACCAGACGGGGGAACTTGCCCAGGCCCAGGATCCGGCTGCCGGGCACGTAGGAGATCGCCACCTTTCCGTAGAACGGCAGGAAGTGGTGCGCGCAGATGGAGTAGTAGTTGATGTCGTGCACGCGGACCACACCGGCGTGCTCGCCCTGGACTTCGACTGTGGTCTTGAGGATCGTCGACGTGTCGATCTCATAGCCGCTCAGCAGTTGGCGGTAGGCCCGGACGATGCGGGGTTCGCACTCCGGCTCCCGGTACCAGTCGAGCGCACGTTTGTCGGTTGTGACGTTCTCTTCGAGCCACTCGGCGATGGTGCTCATTAACACCTCCTGATGGACGCGCTTGTCGCGCCTCTACTGCTGCTGTTCCAAGGCGGTCTGAGGCCGGTTCCACACATGCGGCTCCAAGGAACTCGGTCGTGACGTTCCGGCGAAGTGGTCGCTCCTGACGACCGTGCGGCTTCCGGTACCGCAACGCCGGTCCTACGGGTGCTCGTGCCGCTCGTGGCCCTGTCCGAAAGCGCGTTCCGGGGGCCACAAGCACGGGCGCACGTGCCGTGAACAGCAGCTTTGTGCTGACGTTGCCATGCTGCCTGCCGGTCACTTGAGGCCGCAACTTGTCCGGGATATCCGAGTGATCCTGATTTTTCTCACCGTCTGCCCGGCCCGGTGAGGACGTTGCGCGGGTGACCGGCGAGGTAACTTGTGAGGTTGTCGTACACCTCCTGGAGGTTGGCCGACCGGGCCGTGTCGGTGTACCAGGCGGTGCCCGGGGTGAGGATCACGTTGTCCAGCGTGCGCAGCAGCTCGGCGTCCTGGGTGGTGATGTCGTCCAGGGCGGCGCCCGCGAGCCTCCCGGTGGTGAGCATCCGGGTGAGCGCGGCCTGGTCGAGGAGCGCGCCGCGGCTGGTGTTGACGAGGACGGCCGAGGGCTTGAGGGTCCCGAGGCGCTCGGCGGTCAACAGTCCGCGTGTGGTCCCGTCGAGGGGGACGTGCAGCGACAGAACGTCGCTGCGGCGCAGTACCTCATGAAGCGGCAGCACGGTGATGCCGGGTGCCGCCCTGCCCGTACGGTTGGCTCCGATCACCTCCATGCCGAATCCGGCCGCGATCCGGGCAACGGCCGTGGCGATGCGGCCGGTACCCAGCAGCCCGAGGGTCCGGCCGTGCAGTTCCAGGCCGAGGAACGGCCCGTACAGGTGACTGGCTCCGGCCCGCACCGCCCGGTCCGCCGCGGGCAGCCGGCGGATCAGGGCGAGCAGGGATGCGAAGACGTGTTCGGCGACGGCCTGACGGGAGTACGTCGAGCAGTGCGCGACGGTGAGACCGGCGCGGGCGGCGGCGTCGAGGTCCACCGTGTCGAAGCTCGTGGTGACCAGCGTCAGATAGCGCAGCCGGGTGATCCTGCTCAGCAGGCCGGCGGCCAGACGGGTCCACTCCACCACGGCGAGGTCGGCCCCGCACAGCCGGCGCAGGGCGGTCTCGGGATCGGGGCGGTCGATGAAGACCTCGAATTCCCCGAGCGTGGCGAATCTGGCCCGCCACCACTCGGGCAGATAGGTCGGCTCGTCGAGGTAGACGATCCTCATCGGGCGCGGCTCCCCGACAGCCGCGGAACTGTCTCGACCGCGCTGCGCAGACGTGCGCAGGCCCTGGCGAACATGACGGGGTCGCGGGCGAGGGCGATACGGATGTGGTGGGAGCCGAGATCCGGGTCGTGCCAGTAGAAGTGGTCGCCGGGCACCACGGCTATGCCGAGGTCCCCGAGCAGTTCGACGACCTCCAGGCTGCCCGGCGAGGGGGCCGCGATGCGTACCCATTCGACGCTGATGGTGGCCTCCGGTGCGCCGGGTACCAGTACGGAGCCGTCCAGGGCCCGGTGGAGGGCCCGGCGGTTGGTGCGGATCAGCCGGCGTACCGAGGCGTCCAGACCGCGCCGCACGGAGTCGTCGAGATAGGCGGTGAGCAGGGTCAGGACGAACGGGCTGACGTTCAGCAGCAGGTCGTTGTGGAGTTCGGCGAGACGGTCGTGGAGGTCGGCGCTGGTGGCGAGGATGCTGCACTTGAGGTCGAGGGTGGGCCAGGTCTTGCCGGTGTCCTCGATGCACAGGTAGCTCACCCCGGAGCGGTCCAGCTCCGCGTACTGGTCCCAGACGTCGCCCCGGTCGAAGAAGCGGAAGGTCCAGTCGATCACCAGTACGGTGCCATGGGCGGCGCAGACCTCCGCGACCCGCCGGAAGTCCGCGGGTTCCAGGGTGAAGCCGGTGGGGTTGTTGGGCAGGGTGAGGAAGAGCGCCCCGGGCGCGTCGACGGCCGCGAGCAACCGGGCGAGGTCCGGTCCGTTCACCGCCGTCTCGGGGACGGGCGTGAGCGTCACGCCCCGGCGCATGAGCAGGGTGGCAAGGTTGTCGAAGCACGGCTGCAACAGGGCCGCCCCGATGTCCGCGCCGCCCAGGAAGGCTCCGACCAGGTCGATGGACAGGGAGGCCGAGTAGCAGAGCAGGGCGTGCGGGTGGCGGATCGCGGATCGCTGTCCGGCCAGCCGGTAGAACGTCTCCTTGAAGGTGTTCTCGACGTTCTGTTGCCGGCTCAGTTCGCTTGTTTCATAGAGTGCCGGCAGGCGCCGGGTTATCTCCCGCTGTGCCGCGTCCGCCCGTTGATGGGCGTGACCGTCGGCGAGGTTGAGTTCACGATCGAATCCGATCCGCTCGTACTGCGTCAGATTCGGCAGCCGGGTCGGTTGCGTCATGACTTCCCCCTCCGTTCTCGGCAGCCGCCGGCTCTCGCCCGCTGTCGTCCTTTTCGGTTCCGTGCAGCCGAATGAGCAGATCGTGCACCACGAGGACCGCGGTGAGGTATTGCCAGAGATCCGGCCGTGCGATGAGTACCGTGGACAGGCCCAGAGCGAGTGTTCCGACGATGAGTCGACGCCGCCTGTTCCGCGACCTGAATAACCGGAACTTCGCCCCCATCATGGCTGCTCCTCCTCCCGTTGCCTCCACGATACGGACGCCGACAACGGCCAGCAACGGCCGTCTGTACCGACGGAGCAGCAGCCGATAGCGTGGGTAACTCCCCGACGCGGAATCCGCGTTCACCGGTTGTGCTGAGGTAGCGATCATGGTCTCAAGCCAGCGCCGCGTTGAGTTCGAGACAGTTCTGCGGGACCTTCTCGACAGTCCAGCGATATCCGGAGGCAGAAAAAAGTTGGCGCGCGCACTCGCCGTCAACGAAGCGACGATCTCCCACTACCTCAACGGCCGCATCAGGCCGAGCTTCGAGACTCTCGTGCGTATCGCGGACCACTTCAACGTCAGCCTGGACTATCTGGTGTTCGGTGAACGCCCCCGGGCCCAGGCGGAGGACGACCCAGCCGGTGTGCGGGCGCAGATCCGCAGGGCGGTCGTGGAGGCCAGTGACGCGAGCGGGCGCCATCTGGACATGGTCACGCGCATCAGCCGCCGACTGCAGGCGAAGATCGACGAAACGGCCCGGGTTCTCGTCGAGCACGGCGAGAACCAGGGCCCGGTGGGCTTCGTCACCGACGCGGAAGCGATCGGCATGGAGGCCTGCGTGCGGCGCATGCGCATCATGACGCGCCTCTTCCAGTCCGATGTCAACGACGGCGAACCGGGCGCGTTCATGGACGTGGTGATCCACAATCTGAAGCTGGGCCGCCCTTATCAGTATCTGCTCTACGGAGAGGGCGACTCCTGGCGGCCATCGGTCGAGAAATTCCGGGAGCTGGTCGTCCACAGCGGCGTCCCGGTCGAACTGTCACGCGAGAATTTACAGTTCCGCTGGCTCTCCCAGGAACTCGTCAGTTCCGTCTGCATCCTCGATCTGGATCTGCCGTTGATCAAACGCCAGGAGCCCATCCTGTGGGAACGGCATCAGGACAACATCTCTCCCGAGGGCATCTGGGCCTATTTGTCGATCGAGCGTCCCGACGCACAGGGCGGGGTGACCATCGAGCCGCTCTACCTGCTGTCGACCCTTCGTCAATTCAGCAGGGACTGGGCGACCGCGAAACCGATATGAGCCGCGCAGACCACGGACCTCGGTGTTGGTATAGTGACGCGCTCAGGAAGGCCCAGGTCGACGTGGACTGAGTGGACACCAGATGAGTCAGGCAGCAGACGAGCCGAGGGACACCACACACGACGGGGACGAGCGCACCGAGGGAACCGGCGCCCCATTCGTACCGGCCGGCTTCACCATCCCCCGCGGTTTCAGTGACGGGAAAATCCATTTGGTTCCGCTCGGTCCGGAGCACAACGACCGTGACTACCGGGCCTGGACCTCGAGCATGGATCACATTCGGCGGACGCCTGGATTCGAACGGTACGGCTGGCCCGTACCGATGTCACGCGAGGACAATCTCCGGGATCTCCGCAGACACCGCGAGGACTTCGAGCACCGTATCGGCTTCACCTACTCAGTCCTGATCGACGAGGACGTCGTCGGCTGCGTCTACATCTATCCGGCCGGCCCGCCGGGTCACGCCGTCGTCCGCTCCTGGGTGCGCGAGGACCACGCCGAGTTGGACGAGCCGCTGTACGAGCTGGTCAGCGAGTGGCTGCGGGAGAAGTGGCCGTTCCGTGATATCACCTACTCCCCGCGGACCGAGGAGCGCGACTTCGCCACCCGCTGACGGGATCGCGCACCGGCCCGCGAGGAGACCGTCGGGTCCTGTACTCAGCCGGAGAGGTCCTGGGTGGCCTCCCACAGCCGGTTGAAGCGCTTCATCCGGTGTTCGACGAGGGCGGCCCTGGCGTTGAGGGTGGTCTTGGCGTTGACCTTCTTCGTGTCCTGGTCGATCTCGTAGGTGAGTTCGTTGTCGAAGATGATGAAGTCGCTGTGTGTGCCGAGCTGCACCCGGTGGGGCAGTTGGGAGAGGGCCACCACGCGGGCGTCGATGCCCAGTGAGCGCTGGCTCTCGCACAGCTCCTTCAGCTTGTCGTCGATCTGTTGCTCGGTGTCGACGATGAACAGCCGCCTGATCTTCACCCCGCGTAGTATGGCGTCGCTCTGCGCCTCCAGATAGCGGCTCGCGGGCTCGCTGTTCCAGAAGTCACGGTCGACGGACGTGCTGGTGGCGTCGAGGGACTTCTTGATGCACCGGGTGAGGTCGATCAGCCAGTCCTGGTTCTCCCCCAGGCAATCGGCGATGTTGTTGCTCAGGTTCTCCAGCAGCTGGGCGAGCCGGTCGATCTCCTCGCTGGCGAAGGTCTTCACCAGTTCGTTGTTCATCAGCCCCGCCTTGGTGGCGCTGCGGGCGAGCTTGGTCACCCCGTCGGAGCGCAGTACGGAGCGGTCCACCTGGCTGAAGAGTTCGGTGGCCTCGCTGATCCGGGCGAAACGGTCGTCGACCAGGTCGGTCATCTCCCGGCGGTGGTCGGTGAGGTGGCCTCGCACTTCTCGATGGTGCTCCGCCAGGCTGTCCCTCATCTCCCGGATGCGGGTGCGCTGTCCGCTCTCCATGGCCTCCAGCCGCCGCTCGAAGTCGACCATGTACTGGACGATCAGCGCGGAACCGCCGATCACGATGGAGACCGTCAGTTTCCACACCTCGTCCTGCTTCTGGTTGAGCGCGTTGGTCAGGACGTAGGCGATGATCGACACCACGACGGTGACGAGCGTCTTCAGCAGGAGCGGTGGGACGCGCGTGCCCTCCGGCCGTGGCGTGTTCGTGGAACCTTGCGTATCGGTCATTCCTTTCCTCCCCCGTCGGACCCTTCTGGAACGCGTGCCGGACCGGCTCGCGCGTCGTGTTCAGCGTGCGGTCAGCGCCTCCCTCAGCAGCGGGATGGCCTGGAGAGCCATCTGGTCCCGGATGCGCTGCACCAGCGTGTGCCACTGGCGGCTGAATCCCGGCTGCTCCTCCAGCGCCTCCCACAGCGCCGACAGCTTCCGGTCCACCCGTGCCCGGGGCATCCACAGGTGCATCAGATGGTCGACGGCGGGGCGCAGCGCCAGGACGGCCATGGGCCCGTCCGTCGACCCGAAGCGGCTGCCGTCGAGCATCCGTACGAGGGTGGTGAGCAGCCAGTCGTGCAGAGCGAGGTCCTCGCACAGGCGCACGACGGCGCTCGGCTCCGTGCCTTCGGGGACGCCGAGCCGTACCGTGCGCAGTTCGTCGTCGACGACCGTGAAGTCGATGGAGGGGTCCTGGCCGTCCGGGACGGGCAGGGCCGTCCAGCGAAGGCGGGTGCGGCGGCTTTTGAAGGGACTCTTCTGGTCCAGCAGCGGGTGGCGCAGCAGCCTGGTGAGGAGCCCCTCGGCGATCAGGCCGGGGTCGAGTTCGCCGGGCCGGCCGCCTTTGAGGAGCCCCTCGGCGACGGCCTGTGCGGGCAGTTTCCCGAGAGGTTCCACCACCCCCGGACGTACCAGGTAGTGGCCCCAGGGCTGCCGTTGGTCGGGTCCCGTGCCCGGGACGCGGAAGGACGAGCCGGCCTGGAGGACGCGGCCCTCGGTGAGGGCCGCGCGGGTGACGACCGTGCCGACGGCGCGTACCTTGGCGCCGTTGGAGGCGGGCAGCGTGCAGTCGACCCCCATGAGGGTGTCGGGCGAGAGGGCGTAGAGGTTCGGGCGTTCGGAGACGAGGACGCGCTCGTCGGCCCTCAGCCGCAGCACATGGCCGGCCGCCCGGAGGTCCAGCGCCTGGGATGTCGGCAGCAGGCAGGTGCGTACTTCGCCGCAGGCGAGCGTCGTGGACCTCGTCCGCCCCGGGGTCCCCATGTCACCACCCCGGATAGAAGACGTAGGAGGCCCGGTCCGCCACCGAGTCGGGTACGGCGATGCCCTCGCGGTCCGACCGCTCGGCGACCTGCCGCAGCGCGCCCGCGTCCACCTCGGTCTGGTCGAGGATGATGCGCACGGCGTGCTCGATGGGAAGGAACCGCGACGGCAGCACGGAGCAGGTGCGGTAGGCGTTGAAGGGGGTGGCGGTGGCGTTGAGCTGGAGCAGCGGCGCCAGCTGGTCCCATTCGGGCGGGAAGCCGCCCGTGGAGTGGGCGCGCGGGACGAAGACGGGTTCGCCCTCGTTGCGGAGCAGGCCGAGGCGGGTCAGCTGCCAGACCGCTGCGAGGAAGGGGCAGGACCAGGTGCGGTGCCCGTCCTTGTCGTCCCACAGTTCGACGTCGAGGAAGACGGAGTGCCGGTGGGCGGCGGTCTCCTGGGGAGGCTGCCAGGCTCCGGACCGCCTCATCGCCTGGGCGCGCTGGGCGGGGGTGCGGACCCCGTTGGCGAGCCAGCCGGTCTGGCCCACGGGCGGGCGCAGGCCGTAGGTGCCGGGCGGTGGTGATTCGACCAGCCGGCCCGCCACCGATTCCGCGAGCGGCACCTTGTCCGCGACGGCACAGCCGGACTCTCTGGCCAGGTAGTCGATGACCAGTCCCGCGCGCTCGGCCTCGGCGAGCAGGACGGGCACGACCTCGGCGGGTGTGGAGAAACGGGTGAAGTAGTCGTCGATGAGGAAGCAGGTGCTGATGCGGGGGCGCTTGCCGCCGGCCCGGGCGGTGGCGTCGGCGCGGGCCGCCTCCGCCCAGGGCTTCACGCTCTCGAAGTGCCGCCGCAGCCGTTGGGGGCCGCCCTCGAAGTCCTCCATGTACAGATGGCCCAGCTCCAGGGAGAGATGGGACAGCGGTAAGGAGCGGGTGAGCGGCTCGGCGGCGGTCTCCCGGAACACGGCGTCCGTCACGGCTGCCCCCAGTGGGCGTCGTCGGTCAGCTTGCGGGCGAGTTCCTCCAGCGCCTCAAGCGTCTCCTTGTTGGCGATCTGGGTGGACAGCACGTCCTCCTCGGTGATGAGCTGCTCGCGCCATTGCAGGACGGGTTCCAGCGGGACGGTTCCGAGGACGACGCTGTCGCCGATCTTCCGGTCGGAGGCGAGCTGTCGCAGATAGTCGTCGCACCGCTGCATCCAGACGGACTGGGCGGGCGACACCTGGGACCACAGCGCGGACTCGGGATCGGGTACGGCGGCGCGTACGAAGCGGATGGACTGGCGGAGCGTGTCCTTGTCATGCAGGCCGGCCGCCGCACCGTTGAGGATGCCGTGCTCGCCGAAGACCAGTCCCGACGCCGCCAGCACGTGCTGGCGGGTCCAGCGGTGGAAGACCAGCCAGCGGGCCTCGACGCTCCGCAGCTCCGGCTGCGCGGTCGCTTCCAGCACCATGTCCATGGCGTAACTGCGTCCGGCGCTCAGGTCGACGATGATGACGTCGAACTCGCTGTTGAGGCGGAGCAGCAGATCGACGCAGCGGCGCAGGGTGTCCTGGTCCGTGGCGAACTCGCCGCCGCTCGCGTCTCCCGGCAGCAGGACCAGCCGGCCGGAGCCGTTGGGCCGGTTGCGCAGCACCGGGTGCAGGGTGTGGGCCCAGATGTCGATGCGGGCCGGCTCCACGGTGCCGGCCTCCAGGTAGGTGTGCAGGCCGTCCTCGTCGACGCCCAGCTCTCCGGGGACGTCGAAGACGGCGGCGGCGGTGGGCGAGCCGAAGTCGAAGTCGACGTAGCACACGTCGTCACCGGCGAGCGCGCGTTGGTAGGCGAGGTTCGCGCTGGTCACGGAGCGGCCCGTGCCTCCCTTGTCGGAGGCGGCGAAGACGAGCACGGTGTCATACCTCCCGGGCGGCGTCCCGGGCCTGGGCCAGGACGTCGAGTTCACCGAGCACGGACAGGGTCAGCGCACAGGCCGTGCCCGGCTGTTCGTCGAGGATCCTGCGTGCCCGCCGCAGCCTGATCTCTATGCTGCGCAGCGACTTCGCCCGCTCGCCGTCGACCGCGAGGGTGGGCTCCATCTGCTCGAAGCCGAACAGATGGGTGGACTCGTTGAGCAACGCGCGGGCCAGCACGGCCAGTTCGGCGCTGCGGTTCGGCCGCTGCACATACAGCTTGCGGGCGGCGACCATGCATTCGGTGACCCGCTCGGTGACGCTCCAGGACACCTGGTTCGAGCCCTGGGGAGAGTCGGGGTACACGGCACGGACGTTGTCCCACAGCCCGATGCCCTCGCCCTCCTGGATGCGGCGTTGCCACAGATGCCCGAAGATCTCCTCGGCGAGTCGGAGCAGACGGTCCTGGGCGGTGATGTTGCGGGACAACTCGCTGAGCTGGATGGTGCGTTTGAGCAGCTGGGCCGAGAAATCGGTCATGATCCATTGCAGGGGCGCGCCCGCGCTCTCGCTGCCTTGCAGGGGCAGGGTGACGCCGGGGCTGTGGAGCCGTACGGCCGGGTCGTCGCGTGTCATACGGCTGGTGATGCGGCCGCGTTCGGCGAGGCGCTCCATGACCGTCACCGTGCGGGTGAGGTCCTCGTCGGTGGCCCGCCGGCGGACCAGGTCGTGGACCAGGATGGCGGCGACGGAGAGCGAGAAGTACTCGGATTCCAGCAGCTGCCCGGTGGTGCGCCAGGGGAGGTCTTCCAGCGGCCAGCGCTCGGGGTCGAAGCGGGCGATGCCCGACCAGTACTGCTGGGTGATCTCCCAGCGCAGCCGGAGGGCTTCGGCGAGCTTCTGCTGTTCGGGGTTGAGCAGGCCGAGGGTCAGGGTGCGGTCGGAGAACAGGTCCTGGATGCCGTCGAGTGCGACCACGGTGAAGTACAGATAGGGCACGGCGTCCGCGACGCCGTCGGGCTGTGCGCCGATCGGTTCGCTGGTCTCCACCTTGGGTGCGTCCTTGACCAGACTCCAGGCCCAGCCGCATTCGAAGAGCTGGTTGTCGTCCTTGAGCCGTTCCTCGACGTCGACGCCGAGGACGAAGCTCTCGGTGATGGTGGCGCGCAGCGGTTTGAATCTCCGTTGGAACTGCTGCAGGACGGCACGCTCGGAGAGCTGTCCCTGGCCGACCAGTCGGCGTAACCGCTGTCCCTGGCCGGAGTCGGCGTCGAAGACGTTGACGGTGAAGGAGCGCAGCAGGCTGACCATCGCGGCGGTCAGACGGGTGCTGGTCGCCTCCCTCAGCTGTGCGATGGCCTGCCTCATGTCGCTGCGGGAGGTGCGGTCCTGGTAGACCTTGAGGAAGCCGAGCGTGGCGAGGCAGAGCGTGACCGACATGGAGAAGGAGTCGACCACGCCCAGTTCCCGCTGTTCCCGGGTGATCTCCTGCTTGGGGTCCTGGGAGGTGAAGTAGTAGCCACCGGCGAACGTGGGGGTGGCGTCCGGGCCGGTGTGCGTGCGCATGAACTGGTCGAGGACCGTCACGAGGTTGGCGGGGATCTCGGTGCGCCCGCCGACCCGTTTCAGCGCCTTCTCCACGTCCGTCTGGGTGGTGTCGGGCTCGTCGAGACGGAACGCGGGGATCTCGGTGGCGGGGTACATGAGGCACAGCAGCCGTTCGGCGTCCGCGACACTGCTGAGGCCTCCCCATTCGCCCCAGGACCACTTTCCGCCGTCGAAGGAGTGGCGGGCAATGCCCTGCCAGATGTCCAGCAGGTGCTGGCGCGGCTTGATCTGCATCCCCATGCCCCTCACACAGGTCGCTCTGCCCTGTATTCCGTGCCCTCGGTCAGAAATGGACCTCGGAATTCCGGTGACCGAGGGCCAGGATCATTCCCTCGTGTCCCGGACGCACCATGTCCGTCGGCTTCTTGAGCCCCAGGACGGCGACTTTTCCGGCGTAGGGCCGCAGACTCTCGTGCACCTGCAACTCGTCGACGTCACACGCCGGAAAATGTTCGTCGCCGACGTCATACCCAGTGGAGCGGGCCATGAACGCGGCGGCGAAGGGGGCACCGGGCGCAAGGGCCTGCATGAAGCACGCGACACCGCGGCGGAACTCCGCGTGGGAGGCGGACATGGACTCGGCGACGAAGAACATCGTTCCGATGGCCCAGTGCGCGGGACGGCGGACCAGGTCGAAGAGGTTGCCGCGCTCGACCCGGACGGTGTCGGTGAATCTAGTCCTCCGGTTTTCGTCGATGTCGCGATAGGCGGGGCCCTCTCGCAGCACCCGCCAGAAACTGTCCCAGCCCGCGTCGAAGTTGACCCGTTGTTCCCTCAGATACTCGACGTTCGCACGTGAAAGCTCCAGCTGGGTGATCTCCTTGCACCATGGCAGCATGGACAGCGCCGGATAGAGGTTGGCACCTGCACCGACGTCAATACCCAGAACCGGACGTTCGAAATGCCCTTGGAAATGATCGCTGAAGTGATCGCGCACACACGCGATGATCTCCGCGTCCACGTCGAGCAGCTCACGGTAATTGTGATCGATGTACGCGCGAGGGTCGAATGCGTCCCACGGGGCATCGGCGTTGAGTTTGGGTGCCCCCACTGGGGCTTCCAGGTCCATGCTTAACCGTACCAACGGGCGAGTGGACACGGATCCCCTTTGCCGCGACGGAGGGAACCCCGGACGACCGGCCGGGCCACGGCGAATGGGCCCCTTGGTCCTGAACCCTCCTTGAGCAGGCGGACACCGGCGGGAGATGCTGGTCAAAATCCTGCCGAAAGCGAACCGGACGGCAGGGTGTGCGCCATCCGAGTCGTATTCACCCAAATGGGGCCCGTGTGTCCCCGACCTTTGACCAGGGGGTGGCATGTCCGCTCAGCCAGCGGAACGCTCAGGAGATCCTTTCGCGTCACTCACCGGCCAGGGCCTTTTCCCTCCCGCACGGAAACGGCCCGTGCGGATGAGAGGGGTCAACGAGTCGGACCTGCCGGAGCTGCACCGTCTCGACCGGGAGGTCTTCCAGGAGGTCGCGTACCCCTACTTCATGCTGCGCCAGCTGTTCGACATGTACGCCGATCACCTCTTCGTCCTCGACGACGGCGAGGCGTTGCAGGGCTATGTCCTGGCCGGCACCGTGCTCGGCACCGGCTGGGTGCTGGGCCTGGGCGTCGCCCGGGAGCGGCGCGGGGAGGGCCTGGGGCGGCGGCTGATGCTGGAGATCCTGCGGCAACTGCGCAACGACGGCGTACGGGAGGTCAGGCTGACCGTCGACCCCACCAACGCGGCCGCCATCGCCCTCTACAAGTCCTCCGGATTCGCCCCGGCGGCACCCGACGGCGGACTCCGCAGGAACTACTTCGGACCGGGCGAGCACCGCCTGGTGCTGGAGCTGAGCCTGTGAGCCGGGGGGACCGCCTGGCGCAGGGGGTGGGCCCGTGAGCCGGGCGGGCGCCGGGGCTCAGCCGGTGAAGCGCTCCACGTAGCGCCGCTGCCAGGGGGTCTCCACGGCGTGCCGGTCGTAGTGGGCGCGTACGAACTCCACGGCCTCGCGCGGCGGCACGCCGTCCAGCACGGCCAGGCAGGCCAGCGCCGTTCCGGTACGGCCGCGGCCGCCGCCGCAGGCGAGCTCGACGCGTGCGGTGGCGGACCGGGTCCAGGCCTCGGCGAACAGCCGCCGCGCCTCGGCACGGTCGGCCGGCAGCCGGAAGTCGGGCCACCGCAGCCAGTCGTACTCCCAGGGCACCCGCGGAGGCCGTTTGCCGAGGAGGTACACCGCGTAGCCGGGCACCGGGCCCTCGGGCAGCGGACGCCGCAGGGCCCGCCCGCGCACCAGCCGCCCGGACGGCAGCCGCAGCACGCCGGGCGCGCCCGGCTCCCACTCCCCTGTGTCCACCATCGCCCCAGTCTCGGCCACCGGCGGGCGCGGGCGCAGCGTTTCCGCGGCGCCTTGTGGCGGTGGACCGACGGAGCGGGCAGGTCAGAAGCCGCCGGACGGCTCGCCGTACTCCTGGGCCGTACGATCCTCGATGCCCCGGAAGTGGTCCGTCATCGCCCGCTCCGCGCCCTCGACGTCCCGTGCCCGCAGAGCCGCGACGATGTCCCGGTGGCGGCGCGCCGTCAGCTGCGGGGCCGCGCCGTCCGCCCAGTCCCGGGCCCGGGCGACCCGCCGGAACACCGTCCAGAACGCGCTCAGCAACTGCGGCACGAGCGCGTTGCCCAGCGAGCCATAGAGCAACTCGTGGAACTCACGGTCCAGTTCGGGGAAGGACCGGCCCTGGCGGCCCGCCTCCTCCATCCGGGCCACCACCGCCTCCAGACGCTTCAGTTCCGGCTCGGACAGCGTCAGGGCGACCCGCCTGATCAGCCCTTCCTCCAGCACCTCGCGGACCTGGAGGATCTCGTTCAGGGCGTCCATCTCGTCGTCGGGCCGGGTGAGCGTGCGGAAGGTGAGCCCGTCGACGAAGGGGGTCAGCGACGCCTGCCCCACATAGGTCCCGTAGCCGTGCCGGATCTCGACGATGTCGAGCGCCTGAAGGGCCTTGAGCGCCTCCCGGACCGAGTTGCGGCTCACCCCGAGATCCTCCATCAGCTCCGACTCCGTGGGCAGCGGTGCGCCGGGCCTGAGTTTGCGATCGAGGATGAGTTGCATGACCTCGCGCTGGATCCGGCTGCTCACGCGCCGCTCGATCCTGCGCCGGTTCCCGGGGTCATCGGACATGCGCCGCATCGTACGCGCGTGCTCCTCGGGCGTCCCGCCCCCGGCGCCTATGAAAACGTCAACTAACCGCATTTCAAGCCGTCATTGGTCGCACCTTTGACGGCTCGTCCATTCGTGTGGGTCCCCTTGACCGCCCTCACGCCCCCACCTATGGTCGCGCTGCCGCCCATGACGTAGGACGTCGTATGTCCCCATCCTCGAGCCCCTGTCCGAAGCTGTCACTCCGTCCACCTTTGCTGGAGGAACCGTGCGCGACGTGACCCTCGACGTACCGGTGCCGGCCCGCCGGGCGTTCCTGAAGTACTCCGGCGCGCTGGGCGCGGCCGCCGCCCTGTCCTCGTCGCTGGCCGCCTGCTCCTCGGGCCCGGAGTCCACCAACGACACCGGCAGCGGGGACGGCAGGAACCGGACACTGACGGCGGTCATCGGCTACGGCAACGACGGCAGCTGGGATCCCACCCAGACCGCCTCGGCCTTCTGCATGGCCGCCAACAACCATATCTACGAGGGCCTGGTCGACACGGACCCCATCTCGCGCGAGCCGTACGCGGCGCTCGCCACCGAGGTGCCGAAGGACCCGGGCGCCACGTCCTGGAGGTTCACCCTGCGGGCGGGCGCGAAGTTCCACGACGGGCATCCGGTCACGGCCGACGACGTGGTGTTCGTCTTCGACCGGATCCTGGATCCGGACACCCAGACCCTCGGCAAGGGGTTCTTCGCGAGCTGGCTGAGCGAGGTACGCAAGGTCGACGCGCGGACCGTCGAACTGGTACTCAGGTTCCCGTTCCCGGACGGTCTCTCGCGGCTGACGCTGGCGAAGATCATGCCCAAGCACATCTTCTCCCGCCCCGGAGCCTGGGACGACGCGATCAAGGGACTGGCGGTGGGCTCGGGCCCGTACCGGCAGACCGCGCACCACCCGAAGTCCAACACCACCTTCGAGGCGTTCGCCGACTACAACGGGCCGCGCAAACCCGCCTTCAGGAAGATGAACTGGCTGACGATCGTCGACGCCGCGCCGCGCGTCGCCAGGATCTCCGGCGCCGAAGCGGGGGCGCAGATCGCGGACAACATCCCCTACGCCAACATCCGGCAGCTTTCCGCGAGCGGGCTGACGGTGCGGGGCGGGGCCGGGATGAACAACCTGTTCCTGATGTTCAACACCCGGCACAAGCCCTTCGACGACGTCCGTGTCCGGCAGGCGCTGCACTACGCCATCGACACCGAAAAGATGGTCGAGGTGGCCCTGAAGGGACACGGGAAGCCGTCGGCCTCCTTCCTCAACGAGGCCAATCCGGCGTACCGGCGGGCGAAGACGGTCTACGACCACGATCCCGAGAAGGCGAAGGCGCTGCTGAAGGAGGCCGGGGTCAGCGGGCTGAGGATCGACGTTCTCGCGGTGAACGTGAGCTGGATCGTCGACTGCCTGCCGACCATCAAGTCCTCCTGGGACGCGATCGGCGTACGGACCACGCTGTCGCCGCAGGAGACCACGGCCGTCTTCACGAAGATGGACCAGAAGCAGGACTACCAGGTCGTCGCCGCCGCCTCGAACCCCAACCAGTTCGGCCTCGACGCGGACCTGATCATGCACTACAACTACGGCCCGCAGAACCTGTGGATGCAGTACGCCCACTGGGCCGACGACCCGGTCGCCAAGAAGCTCTTCGCGGACATGGACCGGGCGACCCGGGAGCCCGACCCGGAGCGGAAGAAGGCGATGATCCAGGACTACATCGACGTCGTCGCCGAGCAGGCCGTGCTCTATCCGGTCGTCCACAACGAGCTGATGACGGCCTGGAACCCCAGGGAACTCACCGGGATAAGGGCACAGCCCTACCCGGGCATCAACCTTCTCCAGGCCAAGTGGGTCTAGCGACTTCGGGAGTTGGTCCATGGTCGCCGTCGCCAGGATCCTGGCCCGCCGCATCCTGCTGCTGGTGCCGCTGATGCTCGGCATCGTGCTTTTCGTGTTCCTCGTGATGCGGTTCTCGGACGTCGACCCGGCGTCCGCGTTCTTCCAGGGCGCCAACCCGACACCGCAGCAACTGCACGACTTCCGGGAGCACAACGGGCTGCTCGACCCGCTGCCGGTGCGCTACGTCCACTTCGTGGGCGATCTGCTCCACGGCGACATGGGCACCAGCGCCCTGACCCGGGCGCCGGTGGTCGAGCAGGTCACGACCGCGCTGCCGCTCACCCTCCAGCTCACCTTCCTCGGGCTCGGCATCGCGGTGGTGCTGGCCCTGGCCGGCGGGGTGACGGCCGCGATCCACCGGGACCGGCTGCCGGACCAGATCATCCGCGTGGTGTCCCTGACCGGGGTCGCCGCCCCCGGGTTCTGGCTGGCGCTGCTGATGATCCAGTACCTGGCGGTCGACCGGGGCTGGTTCCCGGCCGGCGGATACATCAACCCGGCGGACTCCTTCACCGGGTGGGTGCGGACGATGGCCCTCCCCGCGTTCGCGCTGTCGCTGCCCGTGGCGGCGCAGCTGACCAGGATCGTGCGGACGGCCGTGGTGGAGGAGCTGGACAAGGACTACGTGCGTACGGCGATCGGCAGCGGGCTGCCGCCGCGGGTGGTGGTCGGCCGGAACGTGCTGCGCAACGCGCTCATCAACCCGCTGACCGTGCTGGGCCTGCGCGTCGGGTACCTGCTGGGCGGAGCGGTCGTCATCGAGACCATCTTCTCCCTGCCGGGGATGGGCAAACTGATGATCGACGCCGTCAAGAACGGTGACCCGGCCGTCGTCCAGGGCGTCGTCCTGACCACGGCGACCGGCTTCGTGGTCGTCAACCTCGTCATCGACATCCTGTATCTGCTGGTCAACCCGCGACTGAGGGATGCGGCCCGATGATCACCACACGCAGGGGCCTCGGCGAGGCCCTGTCCCGTCCCGGTATCCGGCTGCGCGGCTGGCGGCGGCTGCCGCCGCTGTCGAAGACCGCGGTCTGCTTCCTGGCCGTCGTGGTGCTGGTGGCGCTGCTCGCGCCGGTGATCGCCCCGCACGACCCGCTCGACCAGCAGGAGCCGGTCGACGGCACCGGGCACCCGTCCGCCGGCCACTGGATGGGGCAGGACAGCCTCGGCCGGGACATCCTCAGCCGGCTGATGTACGGGGCCCGCTGGTCGCTCGCGATCGGGCTCGGGGCGACCGTGCTGGCCCTGGCCGTGGGGGCCCTGCTCGGCGCGGTCGCGGCGACCTCCCGCAAGGCCGTGGACGAGACGCTGATGCGCTGTCTGGACGTCGTCATGGCGTTCCCCGGCATCGCGCTCGCCGCCGTCCTCATCTCCGTCTTCGGCGGCGGGATCACCGTGCTGATCTGCGCGATCGCGTTCCTGTTCACCCCGCCGGTCGCCCGGGTCGTACGGGCGAACGTGCTGGACCAGTACGGCGAGGACTATGTCACCGCCGAACGGGTGATCGGTGCGCGTACTCCTCATATCGTCCTGCGGCACGTGGCGGTCAACTGCGCCGCCCCCGTGCTGGTCTTCTGCACCGTGCAGGTCGCCGAGGCCATCGTGTTCGAGGCGTCGCTGTCGTTCATCGGGGCGGGCGTGCGGCCCCCGGACCCGTCGTGGGGCAGCGTCATCGCGGACGGCAAGAACATGGTGCTGACCGGCGGCTGGTGGGCGACGGTCTTCCCGGGCCTGCTGATGCTGGTCACGGTCCTGTCGCTGAACATCCTGTCCGAGGGCGTCTCGGACGCGTGGGCGGCACCCGCGGCCCGTGCCGTCCGGGTGCGGGGCGACGGCGACCGGTGGGAGACGCCGGAGCCGGGCAGCGGCGAGGTGGTTGCGCTGCCGGGGCTCGCCGAGGCGGCGCGGCGGCTGCGCTCCCGTGCCCGTCCGCTTCCGGACGGTCCGCCGGTGCTCGCGGTGGAGAACCTCGCCATCGGTTTTCCCGGCCGGCACCACGGCGTGGACATCGTCGACGGCATCAGCTTCGAGGTGCACCCCGGCGAGGTCCTCGGGCTGGTGGGCGAGTCGGGCTGCGGGAAGTCGCTGACCGCGCTCACGGTCATGGGGCTCCAGCCGAAGGGCGCCCAGGTGCGGGGCCGGGTCCGGTTCGGCGGGCGGGACCTGCTCACCGAGCCGGTGCGGGTACGGCGCAGGCTGCTCGGCCACGAGATGGCGATGATCTATCAGGACGCGCTGTCCTCGCTGAACCCGGCGATGACGATCCGGGCGCAGCTGAAACAGGTCGTACGGCGCGGCGGCCGCCGCGGTCCGGCCGAACTGCTGACGATGGTGGGGCTGGACCCCGAACGCACCCTGCGCAGCTATCCGCACGAGCTGTCCGGCGGTCAGCGGCAGCGGGTCCTGATCGCCCTGGCGCTCTCCCGCGACCCGAAGCTGATCATCGCCGACGAGCCGACGACCGCGCTGGACGTGACCGTTCAGGCGCAGGTCATCGAACTGCTGCTGCGGCTGCGGGCGGAACTGGGGTTCGCGCTGATCCTCGTCTCGCACGACCTGGCGCTCGTGGCGGACGTCACGGACCGGGTGGTGGTGATGTACGGCGGGCAGATCGTGGAGACCGGGGTGACCGCGGATCTCGTGGAGGCGCCGGCCCACCACTACACGCGCGGACTGCTCGGCAGCGTCCTGTCCCTGGAGTCGGCGGCCACACGGATGACGCAGATCAAGGGGGTCGTTCCGGCGCCCGCCGACTTCCCGGCGGGCTGCCGGTTCGCGGACCGCTGCCCGCGGGCGAGCGAGGTGTGCCGGGCGAAGGCGCCCGGCCTGACGGGCACCCGGACGCACACGGCGGCCTGCCACCACCCGGCGGTCGACCTGGTGACGACGGAGGAGAGCGAGGCCGTGACGTGAATGCGACCGTCGAGCCTTCCGGCGCCCCTGACGCCGACGACGCCCGTGACGCGATCGTGGAGCTCCGCGACGCCCATGTCGTCCACAGGGCGCGCAGCGGCGGCCTGTTCGCCAGGGACCGGGTGTACGCCCTGACCGGCGCCGATCTGACCGTGGCGCCCGGGGAGACGGTCGGCGTGGTCGGCGAGTCGGGCTGTGGCAAGTCGACGCTGGCGAAGGTGCTGGTGGGTGTGGAGCGGCCGACGTCCGGCACGGTGCTCTTCCGGGGCCGGGACCTGTGGTCGATGCCGCCCGCCGAGCGCCGGGCCGCGGTCGGCGGCAGTACCGGCATGGTGTTCCAGGACCCGTCGACGGCGCTGAACCGCCGGCTGACCGTGCGCCGGATCCTGCGCGACCCGCTGGACGTGCACCGGCGCGGGACCCCGGACCGCCGGGAGGAGCGGGTACGGGAGCTGATGTCCCTGGTGGGTCTCCCCGGGGCCCTCGCCGACGCTCTGCCCGGGCAGCTCTCCGGAGGGCAGCGGCAGCGCGTGGCCATCGCCCGCGCCCTCGCCCTCGACCCGGAGCTGGTGGTCGCCGACGAACCGACGAGCGCACTGGACGTGTCGGTCCGCGCGCAGATCCTTAACCTCCTGCTGGACCTGAAGGAACGCCTGGGCCTGGCGCTCGTCTTCGTCTCGCACGACATCCAGACGGTACGGCGGATGAGCGACCGTGTGGTCACCATGTATCTGGGCCGGATCGTCGAGGAGGCCCCGGCCGGCCGGGTCACCGACCACGCCCGGCACCCGTACACCCGTGCCCTGTTCTCCGCGACGCCCGGTCTGCTGGACCCGATCGACCCGATCCCGCTGGTGGGCCCGGTGCCGTCGGCGACCCGGCCGCCGAGCGGCTGCCCGTTCCGTACCCGCTGCTGGAAGGCGGACGAGCCGTGTGCCACGGCGATGCCGGGCTTCTCGGGCGCGTCGGCGGCCGGGCACCGCTTCCGCTGTCACCATCCTGTGGAGGAGGGCGAGCCGACGCGCGACCTGGTGCGCGAGGCGGCAGGGCCCTCCCCGGCCACCGCCATGGCCGAGGTACCGCCGGAACACGTACTGCCCGACCAGAAACACGCACGGGAGCCCTGATGACCCTGCCCACCCCGCTCACCGGTGTCGTCCCGCCCGTCTGCACCCCCCTGACTCCGGACCGCGAGGTGGACGTCCCCTCGCTCCTCAGGCTCGTGGACCATCTGCTGTCGGGCGGGGTGGACGCGCTGTTCGTGCTCGGTTCGTCCTCGGAGGCCGCCTATCTGACGGACCGTCGGCGCCGTCTGGTGGTGGAGACGGTGGTGGCCCATGTGTCCGGCCGGGTTCCGGTCCTGGCCGGGGCCATCGACATGACCACGCCCCGGGTGCTGGACCATGTGGCGTACACGGCCGGGGCGGGCGCGGACGCGGTGGTGGTGACGGCGCCCTTCTACACGCGCACGCACCCCGCGGAGGTCGCCCGCCACTACCGTGTGGTCGCCGAGCGCTCCCCTGTGCCGGTGTTCGCCTACGACATCCCGGTCTCCGTGCACACCAAGCTGAGCCCCGAGCTGGTTCTGGAGCTGGCCGCGGAGGGGACTCTGGCCGGTCTGAAGGACTCCAGCGGCGATCTGGCCGCCTTCCGTGCGGTGGTGACGGGCGCCCACGCGGACCCCCGGATCGCGGGCTTCAGCGTGCTGACGGGTTCCGAGCTGGTCGTGGACTCGGCCCTGGCGCTGGGCGCGGACGGGGCGGTCCCGGGGCTGGCCAACGTGGATCCCGAAGGGTACGTGCGCCTTGACCGCCTGTGCCGTGCGGGCGACTGGGAAGCGGCGCGGGCGGAGCAGGATCGGCTGTGCGCGCTGTACGGCATGACCGGAGCCGGGGATCCGGCCCGGATGGGCGGCAGTTCGTCGGGCCTGGGGGCGTTCAAGGCGGCCCTGCACCTGCGGGGGGTGATCGCGTGCCCGGCCACGGCGGAGCCGCAGGTGGCGCTGTCGGAGGCGGAGACGGAACGGGTGGGCAAGTATCTGGCGGCGGCGGGGCTGCTGTAGCCGTCAGTCCGCACCGGGAACGGGGATCCGCCGGAACTCGATCGTTTCGTAGGGTCCCTTCGTCCCGTTCTCGTAGAGGATCCCGGCCTTTCCGCCGGGCAGCTGTACCAGGTCGCTGTAGGCCGCCTTCCGCCAGGACAGGGTCAGCATCTTGGTGAAGGTCGATCCGTTGTCGGTGCTGCGCCAGAGGGCCATCGCCTCGCGCGCGGTGGGCACGGAGGGCCCGGAGAAGAGCAACGGGGCGCGGGTGCCCCGGAGCTGCAGGACGCTGCCCTGGACGACGGGGACGTCGTCCAGGGTGTGCTGCACGGCGTAGGGGCGGTCCAGGGTCCGGCCGCCGTCGTGGGAGTAGCTGTCGAGACGGTTCCCGGGGCTGCTGCCCATCTGGTCCCGCGCGCTGAAGTAGAGCCGCCCGTCGGGGAGCTGGGTCGCGCTGCTCTCGTTGGCGTTGACGTACCCGTCATAGGAGTCGTCGCGGAAGCCCAGGTGCCACGTCCTGCCGCCGTCGTCCGAGCAGATCGCGTGCGCGCCGTAGTACTTGGCCTCCCGTCCGGTGTCGGAGGAGCCGGGGGGCGGCGCGGCGGAGTGGTTGGCGGGCACGACGAGACGTCCGGCGTGCGGGCCCCGGGTGAGGGCGACCGCGTGACCGGGGCCGGTGGCGTACCACCGCCACTCCGGGCGCTTCACCTGGGGCGTGATCTCCCGGGGCGCCGAGAAGTGCCGGCCGTCGTCCCCGCTGGTCTGCACGAAGACGCGGCGGCTCTGGGCGGGTATCACCTCGCCGCGCATGATCTGCGCCTCGCTCACCGCACCGCTGTTGTAGGACGTGACGAGGACGATCCGGCCGGTCCGCGGGTCCAGGACCGGCGCCGGGTTGCCCCGGGTGTTCCCCCGGCCGGCGGCGACGACCGTGAGGGGCCCCCAGGTGCAACCACCGTCGGAGGACCGTCTCAGCACGACGTCTATGTCCCCGCTGTCCCCGGCTCCGCCCCGCCGCCCCTCGGCGAAGGCGAGCACGGTCCCCTTGCCCGTGACGACCGTCGCCGGGATCCGGTAGGTGTGGTAGCCACCCCGCCCGGCGGTGTACGGCACCGAGGAGAGGCAGCCGCCGCGGTGCGGATGCGAAATGGCGGACGTCGCCTGCGCCACCGGGAGGACGCTGAGCAGCCCGGCGGCGACCGTCGCTCCGACGGCGGTGCGACGGGTGAGGGTCATGGCATGCTCCCTGCGCTGTGGGGATCATGGGACGTGGGACGTCCCGTCGTGATCAATGTGCCACGGATGTCACGGCGGTAGACCTGCCGAGCAGGGGCTCTGGCGTGCGGTCGGACCCTCCTGCGGAGTACACGCGGGGCCGCGCGCAGACGGAGCCGGTGGCCGGTGGCGAGGCAGAGCGGGGCGTAGCACGGTACGAGGCGTTCCACGGGGCGGCTGTCCCGGCCGAGGGTGCGGATGCCGTCCTGGAGGGCCGTGTCGGCGACCAGCCGGCGGGGCTCGGATGTCCAGGGGTGGTCGGCCCGTGGAGCCGGTCGTGGTCGGCGCAGCGGGCGCGGGCGGCCTCACGCGCCGCGCGCCGGCGGCCGGAGAGCCGCAGCGCGTTCCGCTAGGAGGGTGTGCGTGCCGCCACCAGGAGGCGGGTCACGTCGTCCGAGCAGATCGTCAGGGCCGCGCCGACCGTGATGAGGACCTCGCGTTCGGCGGGGGTGTAGGGGCCGTCCGCGAGGGCGATCCGGGCGCCTTGCAGGAGGATCGACTCGCGGCCGGGGGCGGCGAGGTGCGGGGCCAGGGGGTCCAGCGCCTCGTGCAGTTCTATGGCCAGGCTCGCGCCGCCCGGTTCGCCGCAGACCCGGCCGGTGTCGGCGTTCAGGGCCTCGACCAGCGCGCCGAGCCCGTCCACCGTGCAGTCGTCGAAGCCGGCGGAGCGAACGGCGGTGGCGGCCGTCTCCAGGGCCGTACGGGAGCAGGTGCCGCCCGCGGCGAGGACGGCGAGGGCCACGGTGTGGACGGCGTCGCGGAGCATTGCGGAGAAGCGGGTCGTGGTGGGGTGGTCCAGGACGTCGGTGCCGTAGTGGTGGCCGCAGGCCGCGCACTCCACGACCGGGCCCGTCTCGCCGCGCGGCAGGACCGGGACGCCGACGAGAGCGAGGCGGCGGCGCCCGGTGAGGCGCTGGTAGTTGCGGTCGCCACCGCAGCCGGGGCAGAAGAACTCGCCGTCGCCGACGGCGGTCCATGCGGTACGGATGCCAAGAACCTGCGAAACACGGCCCCCGCGCACTCCACGGCCGTTGCGTCCCCGTCCTGGCAGCACGTCGCACCTCCCTCACCACGCGGCATCATCGTCGCGCTGGCGTGATGTTAGCCACATTGTTGATGCGGAGTCAGTACCCCGGACGAGACCTCTCCGTGATCTTTGGCTGAAATGGCCGGTCCATGACGTGGCCCCGTCCGCCCTGAAGGGCGGACGGGGCCGGGAACGTGCCGGTCAGCGGGTGGCGCGGTTCACCGCGGAGACGACGGCCTTCAGCGAGGCACGTGTCGTATTCGCGTCGATGCCGATGCCCCACAGGACCTTGCCGTCGATCGCGCACTCGATGTAGGAGGCTGCCTGCGCGGAGGCGCCCTCGCTCATGGTGTGCTCCTGGTAGTCCAGCAGGCGTACGTCGATGCCGATGGACTGCAGCGCGTCGAAGAAGGCCGAGATCGGACCGTTGCCGGAGCCGGTGAGGACGGTGTCCTCGCCGTCGACCGTGGCCTCGACCGTCAGTGTGTCGACGCCGTCCTTGTCGGTGGTCGTCTGGCCGGTCCTCACCTGGATGCGGCCCCACGGGTTGTCCGGGTTCGGCAGGTACTCGTCCTGGAAGACGCTCCAGATCTCCGTCGGGCTGACCTCGCCGCCCTCGGCGTCGGTCTTCGCCTGGATGATCTTCGAGAACTCGATCTGCATCCGGCGCGGCAGGTCCAGCTTGTGGTCGTTCTTCAGGACGTAGGCGATGCCGCCCTTGCCGGACTGCGAGTTCACGCGGATGACCGCCTCGTAGGAGCGGCCGACGTCCTTGGGGTCGATGGGCAGGTACGGCACCGCCCACTCGATGTCGTCGACGGTCTTGCCCTGGGCGGCCGCGTCGGCCTCCATGGCGTCGAAGCCCTTCTTGATGGCGTCCTGGTGGGAGCCGGAGAAGGAGGTGTAGACGAGGTCGCCGATGTACGGGTGGCGCGGGTGGACCTCCATCTGGTTGCAGTACTCCCAGGTACGGCGGATCTCGTCGATGTGGGAGAAGTCGATCTGCGGGTCGACGCCCTGGGAGAAGAGATTCATGCCCAGGGTGACCAGGTCGACGTTGCCGGTGCGCTCGCCCTGGCCGAACAGACAGCCCTCGACGCGGTCGGCGCCGGCCATCACTGCCAGCTCGGCGGCCGCGACGGCGGTGCCGCGGTCGTTGTGCGGGTGGGCCGACAGGCAGACGAACTCGCGGCGGGAGAGGTTGCGGTGCATCCACTCGAAGCGGTCCGCGTGGGTGGAGGGCGTCGAGCGCTCCACGGTGGCGGGCAGGTTGAGGATGATCTCGCGGTCCGGGCCCGGCTGCCAGACGTCCATGACCGCCTCGCAGACCTCGAGGGCGAAGTCCAGCTCGGTGTCGGTGAAGATCTCGGGGCTGTACTGGTAGCCGAACTCCGTCTCGGGGCCCAGCAGCTTCTCCGCGTACTCCGTCACCAGGCGGGTGCCGTCGACGGCGATCTGCTTGATCTCTTCCTGGGAGCCGCGGAAGACGACCCGGCGGAAGACCGGGGCGGTCGCGTTGTAGAGGTGGACGTTCGCCCGCCTGGCGCCCTTCAGGGACTCCACGGTCCGCTCGATCAGGTCCTCGCGGGCCTGGGTCAGTACGGAGATCGTCACATCGTCCGGGATGGCGCCCTCTTCCTCGACGATCGAGCGCACGAAGTCGAAGTCGGTCTGGCCGGAGGCCGGGAAGCCGATCTCGATCTCCTTGTAGCCCATCTTCACCAGCAGGTCGAACATCGCCCGCTTGCGGACCGGGGACATCGGGTCGATCAGGGCCTGGTTGCCGTCGCGCAGGTCGGTGGAGAGCCAGCGGGGGGCACGGCTGATCCGCTGGTCGGGCCATGTGCGGCCGGGGATGTCGACCTGCTCGTACGGGCGGTACTTGTGGATCGGCATGGACGTGGGCTGCTGACGGTTCGCCATGATGCGTGGGCTCCTGAGGGGGTCCGGGAGGACGGCCGACGGCGCAGCGCCAAACTCCGCGGGGAGGGGGTCGGCCTCGACTACAGGCCCTCGCCGCGGCAGCTAAGAAGGAGCAGCCCGAAACGCATGATGCTCCGCATGTTAGTGGAGCCGCGCCGGATGCGAGGGCTCGTATCAGTATGCGGGATCCGGGTGACTTTTCGGACAAAAAGTGCGCCAGCTCACAGCGGAACGACTCCGCCCTCCGAGATCACCGCATCACTGCCATATCACCCCTTCCCCGAATGGACGCCTTCATGTCGCGGCTTTTCACCAATCATGGTTGCGAGGGGTGACAGGACTGTCACGGAATGCAATGGTGCCCGACATGAACGCCAACGGGGGCTTTGAGCCCGTCTTCTGCAGCATCGTGCCACCGCATGTCCTCGACAATCTCGCCCAGCACGAGGACTCCGCGCTCGCCACTCCCGCGCGCCGCACCCTGGAGCGGGACGCCCTGGAGCGCACCCGCCGCCGTCTGACCACGGTCATCGGCGCACCCGCGGCGACCCCGCCCACAGCCGACGCCGGCGCGCCGTACCGCACGGTCTACGACGCCGAGCACCAGGAGACCCTGCCCGGTACCAAGGTCCGCGACGAGGGCGACGAACCCGGCGGGGACGCCACCGTCAACCGGGCGTACGCGGGCCTCGGCGCCACCTTCGAGCTGTATCTGCGGGCGTACGGCCGCGACTCCATCGACGGCAAGGGACTGCCGCTGGACGCGACCGTGCACTTCGGCGAGAACTACGACAACGCCTTCTGGAACGGCGAGCAGATGGTGTTCGGCGACGGTGACGGCGAGATCTTCCTCGACTTCACCCTCCCGGTCGACGTCATCGGCCACGAACTCACCCATGGCGTCACCCAGTACACCGCGAACCTGGCCTACTTCGGCGAGTCGGGCGCCCTCAACGAGTCGATGTCGGACGTCTTCGGCTCGCTGATCAAGCAGTACTCGCTCGGCCAGACCGCCGCCGAGGCCGACTGGCTGATCGGCGCCGGGCTGCTCGCCCCGCGTGTCACCGGCCAGGCGCTGCGCTCGATGAAGGAACCGGGCAGCGCGTACGACGACGACGTACTGGGCAAGGACCCTCAGCCGGGGACGATGGACGGGTACGTGCGCACCAGCCGGGACAACGGCGGGGTGCACATCAACTCCGGGATCCCCAACCACGCGTTCTACCTGGTCGCCACCGAACTCGGCGGACACGCCTGGGAACGGGCCGGACAGATCTGGTACGACGTGCTGACCGGCGGAGAGCTGGACACGCACGCGACCTTCGCGGACTTCGCGCGGCTGACCGTGGCGGCGGCCGTGACCCGCTACCGCGAGGGCGCGGAGCAGGAGGCCGTGCTCAAGGCCTGGGGGCGGGTCGGGGTCCCGGCCACGTAGCCCCGGGCGCCCGTCTCGTACTAGACAGGTCCCATGCGTATTCGGGTGAGGCGTACGGGCGGGTTCGCGGGCATCGAGCGCCTGGCCGAGGTGGATACCTCGGGACGGGCCGACGCCCAGGAGTGGCACACCCTGGCCGAGCGGGCACTGGCCGCCGGCCGGGGTGTGCCGCCGGCCGGGGTGCCGGACGGCTTCAGCTATGAGATCACCGTGGACGGCAGGACCGTGTACTGCGCGGATCCCCGGCTGAGCGAGGAGCAGCGGACGCTGGTCTCACGTGTGCTGAAGGAAGGCGCCTGAACCCGCCGCCTGCGAGGCAACCGGCAGTTCGCGCCTGCCCGTTGACTTCCGTTACCGGCGGTACGGATGATCCGGCGCATGGCGACGAACCCGATAGCCCAGTTCCCGGCCGGCTTCCTGTGGGGCGTGTCGACCTCGGCCCACCAGATCGAGGGGGCGGCCGACGCGCGCGAGCCCTCCGTGTGGGACGTGTTCACCGCGGAGCCGGGCCGGGTGAAGGACGGCTCGACCGCCGCGGTGGCCTGCGACCACTACCACCGTTACCGCGAGGACGTGGCCCTCCTGGCGGACCTCGGCGTGGACGCGTACCGCTTCTCGGTCTCCTGGCCCCGGGTGAGCTCCCCCGAAGGCCTGGACTTCTACGACCGCCTGGTCGACGAGCTGTGCGCGGCGGGCGTGCGGCCGGTGGTGACCCTCTTCCACTGGGATCTGCCGGTCACCCTGGACTGGCTGGAACGGGACACCGCGTCCCGGTTCGCCGAGTACGCGTCGGTCGTCGCCGGGCGGCTCGGCGACCGTGTGGCCAAGTGGATCACCATGAACGAGCCGGCCGAGCACACCTTGCTGGGCCATGCGCTCGGTGTCCACGCACCGGGCAGACGGCTGATGTTCGACGCCCTGCCGGTGGCCCATCACCAGCTGCTGGCCCACGGTCTGGCCGTACGGGCCCTGCGCGCGGCCGGGGCGGGCGACATCGGGATCGCCAACTCCCACGGCCCGACGTGGCCGGCGTCCGGGACGCCGGAGGACGTGGCGGCCGCGGAGTTCTACGACGTCCTGCTCAACCGGCTGTTCTCCGACCCTCTTCTGCTCGGCCGCTACCCCGAGGGCATCGGCGAACTGATGCCCGGAACACCGGAGGACGTCGCGACCGATCTCGAGGTGATCGCGGAACCGGTCGACTGGTACGGGATCAACTACTACGCGCCGACGCGGGTGGGCGCCCCGCGGGGCGAGGCGATCGAGTTCGGCAGTCTCTCCCTCCCCGCCGAACTCCCCTTCTCGGTCCGGGAGATCGAGGGCCACCCGATGACGGACTTCGGCTGGCCGGTGGTCCCCGAGGCGCTGACCGAGCTGCTCACCGGCTTCCACGAGCACTACGGCGACCGGCTCCCGCCCGTCGTCGTCACCGAGAACGGCTGCTCCTACGAGGGCGTCGAGGACCGGGAGCGCATCGCCTATCTGGACGGGCACATCCGGGCGCTGCACCGGGCGGTTGAGGCGGGGGTCGATGTGCGCGGCTACTTCGTGTGGTCGTTGCTGGACAACTTCGAGTGGGCCGAGGGGTACGCGCGCCGCTTCGGCCTGGTGCACGTGGACTACACGACGCTGAAGCGGACCCCGAAGGCGTCGTACGGGTGGCTGCGGGATCTGCTGCGGGCGCGCAGATGACGACGGCCGACCGGCCCGCGGACCTGCCCGCCGAGGGGCCCGCGGACGCCCTCGCCGAGGGGCCCGCGGACGTCCTCGCCGAGCCCGTCGAACGGGTCGGCGGGGGCTGGATCTCGGCCCTGTCGCTGGCCAACGGGGCGATCTGGGTGGGTTGGTACGGCCCGTTGCAGATCCTGCTCGCCTCGCAGGCGAAGGACTTCGCGCACTGGCCCGGGTGACGGGCGCGGGCGCGGTGGTGTCGCTGGTCGCGAATCCGTTCTTCGGCGCGCTGTCGGACCGGGTGGGCCGCCGCAAGCCGTTCGTGGTCTGGTCCGGAGTGCTGATGGCGGTCGCGACGGCCGCCCTGTCCGGCTGGCAGACCTGGCCGGGCACGGTCGTCGCGGCGGCGGTGCCCGGCGTGGGTTTCGGGGTGTTCACGTCGGTGGACTTCGCGCTGATGACGGACGTCCCGCCGAAGGCGCTGGACCGCGGCAAGGACCTGGGGGTGATCAACATCGCCAACGCCCTCCCCCAGGTCGCGGCCCCGGCCCCGGCCGCACCGATCGTCACGTACCTGGGCGGCTACCGGGTGCTGTACCTGGTGGCGGCGGTGATCGGACTGGCCGGGGCGGTGCTGGTGGGGCGGATCAGGGGAGTGGTCCGACGCCGACGACATGCGGAAGCTGTGCGGCAGCCGCGTCAGGATCGTCCCGCTCTGACCGTCCGTGCCGGTTCCGGGCGGTCGGCCCGGTGCCGCAGGTGGTCGTACAAGCACACGGAAAAGCCCTACGGCTCTGTCAGCGCCGCGTCGTACCCTTGAAACCGCGAGGCCGCCCTCAGCTGCGCGGCCCTACGGAGGAGGAATCGCAGGCCTACAGAGCCGGCCCATGACTCAGACACCCACAGCTCACACCCCCGCGCAGGGGGAGGCGAGAACGCAGATCACCGTCCCTGCACAGCACCCCATGGTGATGGTGCTGGGTTCCGGCGACTCCCTGCTGCGCGTGATCGAGACGGCCTTCCCGGGGGTCGACATCCACGTCCGGGGCAACGAGATCAGCGCGGTCGGCGACCCGGCGGACGTCGCCCTGATCCAGCGCCTGTTCGCAGAGATGATGCTGGTGCTCCGCACCGGGCAGCCGATGACGGAGGACGCAGTGGAACGCTCGATCGCCATGCTCCGGGCGAGCGACAACGGTGAGGGCGACGGACCGGAGACCCCGGCCGAGGTGCTGACGCAGAACATCCTGTCCTCCCGGGGCCGCACGATCCGGCCCAAGACGCTCAACCAGAAGCGGTACGTGGACGCGATCGACAAGCACACGATCGTCTTCGGCATCGGCCCCGCCGGTACCGGCAAGACCTACCTCGCCATGGCCAAGGCGGTCCAGGCCCTGCAGTCCAAGCAGGTCAACCGGATCATCCTGACCCGTCCGGCCGTCGAGGCGGGCGAGCGTCTCGGCTTCCTGCCCGGCACGCTGTACGAGAAGATCGACCCGTATCTGCGCCCGCTGTACGACGCGCTGCACGACATGCTCGACCCCGATTCCATTCCGCGGCTGATGGCCGCCGGGACGATCGAGGTCGCACCGCTCGCGTACATGCGCGGTCGCACGCTCAACGACGCCTTCATCATCCTCGACGAGGCCCAGAACACGAGCCCCGAGCAGATGAAGATGTTCCTCACCCGCCTCGGCTTCGACTCGAAGATCGTGATCACGGGTGACGTGACCCAGGTGGACCTTCCGAACGGCACCAAGAGCGGTCTGCGGCAGGTGCAGGAGATCCTGGAGGGCGTCGAGGACGTCCACTTCTCGCGCCTGTCGTCCCACGATGTCGTACGGCACAAGCTCGTCGGCCGTATCGTCGACGCCTACGAGAAGTACGACAGCAAGAACGGCACCGAGAACGGCACGCACAAGGCCGCCCGCGGCAAGGCCGGACACGCGCACAAGGGGAAGTAGACCAGCACTGCCATGGCGATCGACGTCAACAACGAGTCCGGTACCGAGGTCGACGAGCAGGCGATCCTCGACATCGCCCGCTACGCGCTCGCGCGGATGCGCATCCACCCGCTCTCCGAGCTCTCGGTGATCGTCGTGGACGCCGACGCCATGGAGCAGCTGCACGTCCAGTGGATGGACCTGCCGGGTCCCACGGATGTCATGTCCTTCCCGATGGACGAGCTGCGGCCCCCGGCCAAGGACGACGACGAGCCCCCGCAGGGGCTGCTGGGTGACATCGTGCTGTGCCCGGAGGTCGCCGCCAAGCAGGGCGCCGAGGCATCGACGCAGCACTCCATGGACGAGGAGCTCCAGCTCCTGACCGTCCACGGAGTGCTGCACCTGCTCGGCTACGACCACGAGGAACCCGACGAGAAGGCCGAGATGTTCGGCCTCCAAGCCGCCATCGTGGACGGCTGGCGCGCGGAGAAGGGCCTGACCGGCCCGTCTCCCGCCCCGACCGTGTCATGAGCCTCGAGCTCGTCGTCGGCGCGGTCGCGCTGGTCGTCGTCGCCTGGCTCGCCGCCTGCGCCGAGGCGGGCCTCGCGCGCGTCTCCAGCTTCCGCGCCGAGGAGGCCGTGCGCAGCGGCCGGCGCGGCAGCGCCAAGCTGGCCCAGGTGGCCGCGGACCCGACCCGCTACCTCAACGTGGCGCTGCTGGTCCGGGTCGCCTGCGAGATGGCCGCGGCCGCGCTGGTCACCTACGCCTGTCTGAAGGAGTTCCCCGGGACCGCCGAGGCCCTCCTGGCCGCGATCGCCGTCATGGTGCTGGTGTCCTACGTCGCCGTCGGCGTCTCCCCGCGCACCATCGGCCGCCAGCACCCGCTGAACACGGCGACGGCGGCGGCGTACGTCCTCGTGCCGCTGGCCCGGATCATGGGCCCGATCCCGAACCTCCTCATCCTCCTCGGCAACGCCCTGACCCCCGGCAAGGGCTTCCGTCGCGGCCCCTTCGCCTCCGAGGCGGAGCTGCGCGCCCTGGTCGACCTGGCGGAGAAGGAGTCGCTCATCGAGGCCGAGGAGCGCCGCATGGTGCACTCGGTGTTCGAGCTCGGCGACACCCTCGTACGGGAGGTGATGGTCCCGCGGACGGACCTCGTCGTCATCGAGCGCCACAAAACCATCCGTCAGGCGCTGACCCTGGCCCTGAGGTCCGGCTTCTCGCGCATCCCGGTCACCGGGGAGAGCGAGGACGACATCGTCGGGATCGTGTATCTGAAGGACCTGGTCCGCAAGACGCACATCAGCCGGGACGCCGAGTCGGAGCTGGTGTCCACCGCCATGCGGCCGGCCACCTTCGTGCCGGACACCAAGAACGCGGGCGACCTGCTGCGGGAGATGCAGAAGGAGCGCACCCACGTCGCCGTCGTCATCGACGAGTACGGCGGCACGGCCGGGATCGTCACCATCGAGGACATCCTGGAGGAGATCGTCGGCGAGATCACCGACGAGTACGACCGTGAGCTGCCACCGGTGGAGGACCTGGGCCACGACCGCTACCGCGTCACCGCCCGCCTCGACATCGGCGACCTCGGCGAGTTGTACGGGCTCGAGGCGTACGACGACGAGGACGTGGAGACGGTCGGCGGACTGCTGGCGAAGGCGCTCGGCCGGGTGCCGATCGCCGGGGCGTCGTCCGTGGTGGAACTCCCCGACGGCCGGGTGCTGCGGCTGACCGCGGAGGCCGCGGCGGGCCGCAGGAACAAGATCGTGACCGTGCTGGCGGAACCCGTGGGGCCGGCCGAGCCCGCCGAGGGGGAGCAGCCGAAGCCGGAGTGAGCCCCTGAGGGCCGCCCGGTGCGTGCGGCTTCGTATGCTCGGACCATGACCGACACCAACGCGCTCGACCCCGAGGACCGCAAGATCGTCACCCTGGCCCGTTCGGCCCGGGCCCGCAACGGTGTGCCGGAGGGTGCGGCCGTGCGCGACGAGACCGGGCGTACGTATGTGGCCGGAACCGTCGCCCTGGAGTCGCTGAAGCTGAGCGCCCTCCGGACGGCGGTGGCGATGGCGGTGGCGTCGGGCGCGAAGTCGCTGGAGGCGGCGGCCGTGGTCACCGAGGCCGAGTCCGCGTCCGCGGAGGACCGGGCTGCGGTGCGGGACCTCGGCGGTCCCGGGACGCCGGTGCTGGTGGCCGGCCCCGACGGCACGCTCCGCGCCACGCTCACGGCGGGCTGACGCACCGTACGACGCCGGCGGGCCGCGCGCAGGCGCGGCCCCCCTGGTCAGAGCGCGTCGGGACCGCGCTCGCCCGTACGCACCCGTACGACGGTCTCCACGGGCACCGCCCAGACCTTGCCGTCGCCGATCTTGCCGGTCTGCGCGGCCCTCACCACCGCCTCGATCACCGTGTCGGCGTCCGCGTCCTCGACCACGACCTCGATCCGCACCTTGGGCACGAGATCGACCCGGTACTCGGCGCCGCGGTACACCTCGGTGTGGCCGCGCTGACGGCCGTAGCCGCTGGCCTCGGTCACGGTCAGGCCGTGGACACCGAGTTCCTGGAGGGCCGTCTTGACCGCGTCCAGGCGGAAGGGCTTGACGACCGCGGTGATGAGCTTCATGCCTGGGAGGTGACCTTCTGCGTGACGGAGGGGACGGAGTGGGCGACCGGGGCGCCATGGCCCAGGACTCCGTGATCGTAGGCGGTCTCGGCGTGCACCGTAAGGTCCAGTCCGGTGTGCTCCTGTTCCTCGCTCGCGCGCAGGCCCATCACCTTGTCGATCGCCTTGCCGATCCCGTACGTCACGGCGAAGGCGTAGACCGCCACCACGGCCACGGCCAGCAGCTGCTTGCCGAACAGGGCGGGCCCGCCCCCGTACAGCAGGCCCTTCGTCCCGCCGGTCATCCCCCCGACCGCGAACAGGCCGATGAGCAGCGTGCCGATGACACCGCCGACCAGGTGAACGCCTACGACGTCCAGCGAGTCGTCGTAGTTCAGCTTGAACTTCCAGCTCACGGCGTACGAGCAGACGACTCCGGCGGCCAGGCCCACGACCAGCGCGCCGAGCAGGGACACCGTGCCGCAGGACGGGGTGATGGCGACCAGGCCCGCGACCGCGCCGGAGGCGGCGCCGAGCGTGGTGGGGTGGCCGTCGCGCTTCTGCTCGACGAAGAGCCAGCCGAGCAGGCCGGTGCAGCCTGCGGCGAGGGTGTTGAGGAAGGCGGCGGCCGCGAGGCCGTTCGCGCCGAGCGCCGAGCCCGCGTTGAAACCGAACCAGCCGAACCACAGGAGCCCGGCCCCGAGCATCACCATCGGCAGGTTGTGCGGGCGCATGGCGTCCTTCTTGAAGCCGAGCCGGGGGCCGAGGACCAGGCACAGGGCGAGCCCGGAGGCGCCGGAGGTGATTTCCACGGGCAGACCGCCGGCGAAGTCGAGGGCCCCGAGGCGGGTGAGGATCCAGCCGCCCGGGCCCCACACCCAGTGCGCGACCGGAACGTATACGAGCAGGGCCCACACCGGTACGAACACCAGCCACGCCCCGAACTTCGCGCGGTCCGCGACGGCGCCGCTGACGAGCGCCGCCGTGATGATCGCGAAGGTGAGCTGGAAGGTGGCGAAGAGCAGGGTGGGGACGCTGCCGTGCAGGCTCTCCGGGCCGAGGCCCGCCATGCCGGCGTGCTTAAGGCCGCCGATCAGCCCGCCCGCGCTGTCGTCGCCGAAGGCCAGGGAGTACCCGGCGGCCAGCCACACCACCGTGACCAGGGCGATCGACACAAAGCTCATCATCAGCATGTTGAGGACGCTCTTCGTGCGGACCATGCCGCCGTAGAACAGGGCCAGGCCCGGGGTCATCAGCAGGACGAGAGCGGTGGCGGCGAGCAGCCAGGCGGTGTCGCCGGTGTCGAGGGCGGGGGCCTTGCCGGCGGCCAGGTGGGCGATCTCCACGGGCGGGTCTCCTCGGGATGCGGGGCTCGTCCGAGGGTCACCGCCGCGCGTTTCCGGTCGCGTACGGGTGTGTTTCCGTGACGTTTCGTGTTGCGTCGCTGTTTCCGGAACCTCACCGGGCCCGGCGTACGGACAACCGTGCGGAGGGGCTCCGTGGATCAGGGACAATGGGCGCCATGAGCGTGCGCAGCCAGTCTTCCGAGCCGACCGAGGCCGTCCACCGGGCGGGCTTCGCCTGTTTCGTGGGCCGTCCCAACGCGGGCAAGTCCACCCTTACGAACGCTCTGGTCGGGCAGAAGGTGGCGATCACCTCGAACCGGCCGCAGACGACGCGGCACACGGTACGGGGCATCGTGCACCGGCCGGATGCGCAGCTGATCCTGGTCGACACCCCTGGTCTGCACAAGCCGCGGACGCTGCTCGGCGAGCGGCTCAACGACGTGGTGCGGACGACGTGGGCCGAGGTGGACGTGATCGGCTTCTGTCTGCCCGCCGACCAGAAGATCGGCCCCGGTGACCGCTTCATCGCCAAGGAGCTGGCGGGGATCAGGAAGACGCCGAAGGTCGCCATCGTCACCAAGACGGACCTCGTGGACTCCAAGACCCTGGCCGAGCAGCTGATCGCGATCGACCAGCTGGGCAAGGAGCTGGGGATCGAGTGGGCGGAGATCGTGCCCGTGTCGGCGGTCGGGGACAAGCAGGTGGAGCTGCTGGCCGATCTGCTGATCCCGCTGATGCCCGAGGGGCCCGCGCTCTACCCCGAGGGCGACCTGACGGACGAGCCGGAGCAGGTCATGGTGGCCGAGCTGATCCGGGAGGCGGCGCTGGAGGGTGTGCGGGACGAGCTGCCGCACTCCATCGCGGTGGTGGTGGAGGAGATGCTGCCGCGCGAGGACCGCCCGGCGGACAAGCCGCTCCTGGACATCCACGCGAACGTCTACATCGAGCGCCCCAGCCAGAAGGGGATCATCATCGGCCCCAAGGGCAAGCGCCTGAAGGAGGTCGGCATCAAGTCCCGCAAGCACATCGAGGCGCTGCTCGGCACCCCGGTGTTCCTGGACCTCCATGTGAAGGTGGCCAAGGACTGGCAGCGGGACCCCAAGCAGCTGCGGCGCCTGGGCTTCTGACGGCTGTCCGGGCTGCCGGGTGCCGCCCGGGTGCCGAGCGGCGTCACCTCGCCGCACTCATGTCGATCTGCGGAACCCGATCGTCGGTACGGCACGCCGCCGCGGCCAGGCTTCCACGCACTCCTCCGGGACCAGCCGGTCGAGGAACGCGTACCGGCTGAGGGCCGCCGGGTCCTGGTGCTCGTAGGACTGCACCCGGCGCCACCACGCCGCGACCTCGGACCACCCGGGCGCCGACAGCGAGCCGCCGAACTCCTGCACCGAGAGCGCGGCCGTCAGGCCCCCGAAGGCGAGGCGGTCGGCCAGCGGCCACTCGGCCAGCGTGCCGGTGACGAAGCCCGCCACGAAGACATCGCCCGCGCCCGTCGGATCCAGTGCCTCCACGGCGATCGCGGGCACGGCGGCGGTCTCCCCGGTGCGCCCGTCCACGGCGTAGGCGCCCTCCGCACCGAGGGTGACCACGGCCAGCGGCACACAGGCGCTCAGCGCGTGCGCGGCGGCGCGCGGGCAGTCGGTGCCCGTGTACCGCATGGCCTCCTCGGCATTCGGCAGGAACGCCTCGCAATGCTCGAGGTCGGCGAGGCCCGCGAGGTCCCAGGCACCGGTGTCGTCCCAGCCGACGTCGGCGAAGATACGGGTGCCCCGTGTGGCGGCCTCGGCGATCCAGGGGGCGCGCCGGCCCGGGGTGAGCGAGGCGACGGCGGCCCGGGCGGGGGGCGGGCAGGCGGGGGTGGGTTCCTCCGGCGGCGGCTCGTGGCCGTGGGAGACCATGGTCCGCTCGCCCTCGTAGGCCATGGAGACGGTGACCGGGGAGTGCCAGCCGGGGACCCGCCGGGACGGCGAGAGGTCGATGCCCTCGCCCTGTTCCAGCTCGTTCCAGCAGTACTCGCCGTAGTGGTCGTCGCCGAAGGCGGCGGCCAGGGAGGTCTTCAGGCCGAGGCGGGCCAGCGCGGTGGCCATGTTGGCGACACCGCCGGGGCTCGACCCCATCCCGCGCGCCCAGGACTCGGTGCCGCGCACGGGGGCGGAGTCGAGCCCGGTGAAGATGATGTCGAGGAACACCGTCCCCGTGAGGTACACGTCCCTGCGCGGGTCCCCCGGCACGCGCAGGGCGGCCAGGGGATCGACCTGGGAGTGGTGGTGCGCTTCCTCCCCGAGGTGGGGATGGGGGTGCGGGCCCTCTTCCATGCCGCTTCGACGGTGCCGTCCCTCTCCGGTGGTGGTCACGGTGGGCTCCCTGGCGTGGTGCGGATCCAGTCAGTGTGCACCACCGGTCACGGTGCGCGGCGCCGGCTGACCGGGGCCGTCCCGCCTACCAGCGGGGCACCACCGGAGTGACCCAGCCCGGATCCGCGACGCGCATCGCCGCCTCGTCGTCGCGGTCGCGCAGGGCGCCGTCGTCGGCGAGCCAGCGTGCGTGGAGGGCGGCCAGCCGGTCGCGGTCCAGCGTGACGCCGAGACCGGGCGCGTCCGGTACGGCGATCCGGCCGCCTTCGAAGGTGAGGCGCTCGGTGACGACGTCCTCCGACTGCCAGGGGTAGTGGGTGTCGCAGGCGTGGTGGAGGTCGGGCACGGTCGAGGCGACATGGGTCATCGCGGCGAGGGAGACGCCGAGGTGCGTGTTGGAGTGCATGGACAGCCCGACCCCGAACGCCCGGCGGACGGCGGACGGCGGCGAGTTCCCGGGTGTTGCGCAGCCCGCCCCAGTAGTGGTGGTCGGACAGCAGGACCTGGACGGCGCCGCGTGTGAACGCCTCCTCGATCTCCGGGAACGCGGGGGCGCTGCACCGACGTGGAGACCGGCCGCATCCATGGAAAGCGCGCAGTTATACCCGAGTTCACCGGCCACAAACTGAAGAGTGATACACATCACACATCCCGCGCTTCTTCTCGAACCGCGTGCTTGATACAAATTGCCCGCGCGTTCCTGTCGGTCGACGGACGGCGCCCCCTCCCCCCTTTCGAGCCGCCCTTCCGCACGCCCTGGAACGCCCGTGTCCCCCCGCATCGCCCAGCCCTGGCCCCTCGTCGCCCTTTTCACGGCCGGGTACCTCGCCGCGTACCTCCTGCCCACCACCGTCGGCAGGCTCGACGCGGGTCTGCCGCTCTCCGCCACCGAGGCCGGTTCCATCGGCAGCGCCCTGCTGTTGAGTTCGGCCTCCGCCGGCTTTCTGCTGGCCGCCCATGTCCACCGGATCGGCCCCCGGCGGCTGGCCCGCGCCGGCCTGCTGCTCGCCGCCGCCGGATACGGCACGGCCGCCCTCAGCCACAGCGTCCCCTTGGTCGTCGCGGGAGCGGTCGCCGGAGGATTCGGCTCGGGCACGGCCACCACGGTCGCCGCGACCGGCATCGCCGCCCAGCCCGATGCCCACCGGACCTCGACCCTGGGCCTGTTGAGCGTCTCCGCACTCGCCGGGGCGATCTACCTGACGATCCCCCACCTCGGACCGGGCCACGGCCTCCCGCTCGCCGCACTCGCGCTCACCGCCCTGCTGGTGTGGCCCCTGACCGGCCGTCTCGCCTCCCCCGCACCCGTCACCACCGCTCCCCGCGGAACGGGCCGGCTGCCCCATCGCGGCTCCGGACTGGTCCTGTCCGCCGGCATCCTGTGCTGGTCCCTCGCCCAGAACTCCCTGTGGGGCGTCAGCGGACGCATCGGCCTCACTCAGGCGCACCTCACGGAGGTCACCGTCGGCGCGGTCTTCGCGGCCGCGCTCGGCGCCGGGCTGCTCGGGGTGATCGGCGCGGGCATGCTGGGGCCGCGTCTCGGCCGCGCGCTTCCCGTCGGCGCGGGCACCGTCCTCATCGCCGGGTGTATCGCGCTCAGTGCCTCCGCCGGCGGCCTCGGTACCTTCGCGACCGGCGAGATCGCCTGGAACACGCTCTACCCGATCGTGCTGTCGTATCTGATCGGCCTCGCCGCCTCCCTCGACGTACGTGGCCGCTGGGCCGTTCTCGTCGGCTCGGCGTCCTCGCTCGGCACCGCGGCGGGTCCCCTCACCGGAAGCGTGCTGGCCGCCCGGGCGGGTTTCCCGGCGATGGGCGCGATCCTCGCGACCGGACTGCTGGCGATCGCCCTCCCGCTGGCCGCCGTCGCCCTGCACACCGGCGGCCGCCCGCTGCTGCCGGGCGCCGTGCGCCGCCGCGGCGGCCCGGCGGCCGCCGTGGTCGCCGCCACCACGGTCGGCCCCGCGGGCACGGTGCCCCAGATCGGCGCAGCCGAGCAGCCCGTCGTGGAGATCACGCTCGACCACCCGGCGGTCCCGGCCCGGCGGACGTACGGCACGGCCGGGCCCGGGCAGGCGACCGCGGCGCCGGGACTCGGGACCCCTTAGTGCACGGTGAATCCGATCAGTTCCCGGTGAACTCGTACGCGTCCACCTCGGCGAGGTAGCGTGCCCGCCGCTCCTCGTCGTGCTCCAGGAAGGACACGACGAACGAGTTGCGGGCCAGCTCGCGCATCCGCTCCTCGCTCAGGGCGAAGGTGTCGCGCACGGCGTCGAAGTTGTCCCCCGCATACCCTCCGAAGTAGGCCGGGTCGTCGGAGTTGACGGTGCACAGCAGCCCGGCATCGAGCATCGCGGGCAGCGGATGGTCCGCCATGACGTCGACGGCACGCAGCCGCACATTGGACAGCGGGCACAGCGTCAGCGGCACCCGCTCGCGCACCAGCCGCTCGACCAGCACCGGGTCCTCCAGGCAGCGCACCCCGTGGTCGACGCGCTCGATGCCGAGCACGTCGAGGGCCTCGGTGATGTACTCCGGTGGCCCCTCCTCCCCCGCGTGCGCGACACGACGCAGACCGAGGGCGGCGGCGGCCTCGTACACCTCACGGAACTTGGCCGGAGGATGGCCGACCTCGGCGGAGTCGAGGCCGACGCCGACGATCCGGTCGAGGTACGGCTCGGCGGCCCGCAGCGTCTCCATGGCGGAGTCGGCGGACTCGTCCCGCAGGAAGCACATGATGAGCTGGGTGGAGACGCCGTGGTTCTCCTCGCTGCGGCCGAGCGCGCGCCACAGGCCCTCGACGACCGTGCCCATGGGTACGCCCCGGGCGATGTGCGCCTGCGGATCGAAGAAGATCTCGGCGTGCCGTACGCCCTGCGTGGCGGCTCGTGCCAGGTACGCGTTCGCGAGGTCCTCGAAGTCCCGCTCGGTCCGCAGTACGGTCATCAGCTCGAAGTACAGGTTCAGGAAGGACTGGAGGTCTTCGAAGGCGTACGCCTTGCGCAGCTCGTCGGTGTCCGCGTACGGCAGTTCGACGCCGTTGCGGGCGGCCAGCTCGAAAGCCAGCTCCGGCTCCAGGGTGCCTTCGATGTGGAGGTGCAGTTCAGCTTTGGGGAGGGGCATCAAAGCATCGTAGAGCCCGATTCACACCCGTTTCGGGACCGGCACTCTCTGCAGGTCGTGGGCCACGGTCAGCTCCCCCTCGTACCCGGCGGCCCGCGCCTGCCGCTCGAACTCCTCCGCCTCCGTGTAGCGCTGGCTGAAGTGGGTGAGGACCAGGTGCCGTACCCCGGCCTCCCGGGCCAGACTCGCCGCCTGACCGGCCGTCAGGTGGCCGTACTCCACCGCCAGCTGCTCGTCCTCGTCGAGGAAGGTCGACTCGATGACGAGCAGATCGCAGCCCTCGGCGAGGGCGTACACCCCCTCGCACAGCCGGGTGTCCATGACGAACGCGAACCGCTGTCCGCGCCGCACCTCGCTCACGGCTTCCAGCGGGACGCCGCCGAGGGAGCCCTCGCGCTGGAGACGGCCCACGTCCGGGCCCGCGATCCCGTGCGCGGCGAGCCGCTTGGGCAGCATCCGACGCCCGTCGGGCTCGACGAGCCGGTAGCCGAACGACTCGACGGGGTGGGAGAGCCGGCGGGCTTCGAGCGTGTACGTGCCCGTCGTCGCGAGCACACCGTCCTCGGCGACCGGTGCCTCGGTGAGCGGGACGGTCTCACGGTAGGCGGTGGCATACCGGAGCCGCTCGAAGAACCGCTGTCCCGACCTGGGGTAGTGCGCGGTGATCTCGTGCGGCACCTTGTCCAGGTTGATCCGCTGGATGACCCCGGCCAGCCCCAGCGAGTGGTCCCCGTGGAAGTGCGTGACACAGATCCGGTGCAGGTCGTGGGCGGCGACCCCGGCGCGGAGCATCTGCCGCTGGGTGCCCTCGCCGGGGTCGAAGAGGATGCCCTCGCCGTCCCAGCGCAGCAGATAGCCGTTGTGGTTGCGGTGCCGGGTGGGGACCTGGCTGGCGGTGCCGAGGACCACCAGTTCACGGACGGACATGGGGCGTCAGCCGGGGGGCCACTGAAGGCCGCGGCCGCCGAGGACGTGGGCGTGCGCGTGCCAGACGGTCTGCCCGGCGCCGCTGCCGGTGTTGAAGACGATGCGGTAGCTCTCCAGCTTTTCCCGCACGGCGACCTCGCCGGCCTCACGGAGCACATCGGCGGCGACGGACGGGGCGGCGGCGGCGAGGGAGGCGGCGTCCCGGTGGTGGAGCCTCGGGATGACCAGGATGTGGGTCGGCGCCTGGGGGTTTATGTCCTGGAAGGCGACGGTGGTGTCGGTCTCCCGGACGATCGTCGCCGGAATGTGCCCCGCGGCGATCTTGCAGAACAGGCAGTCGTCCTGCGGCTCTCCCGCCATATGCGTGCCTCCTGACACAGACTGATCACTACGACGGCATCGTATCGGCCCGGCCCGTCCACCGGTCCGGAAAGGGCCGGCGGACGGGGAGGGCCGGGAACGTCCCCGGGAGACCGGGGAACGCCCCGCGGACACCCCGGAACATCCCTCGTGCCACGGGGATCACAGGCCCGGAAGCTCCGGGGGCCGCTTCGCCGGGCGCTCCTCCAGCGCGGCCAGCGCCAGCCGCACCGCCTCGTCCAGCTGGGCGTCACGCCCGGCCGCGTGGTCCTGCGGCGTCTGGACCACCTCGACGTCGGGATCGACCCCGTGGTTCTCCACGCCCCACCCGTAGCCCTCGAGCCAGAACGCGTACTTCGGCTGGGTCACCAGCGTTCCGTCGACCAGCCGGTACCGGCTGTCGATCCCGATGACGCCGCCCCAGGTGCGCGTCCCGACCACCGGTCCGATGCCGAGCGCCTTGACCGCCGCGTTGACGATGTCCCCGTCCGACCCGGAGAACTCGTTGGCGACGGCGACGACCGGACCGCGCGGAGCGTCCTGCGGATAGCTGTAGGCCCGCAGCCCGCGCGGCAGGTCCCAGCCCACGATCCGCCGCGCCAGCTTCTCCACGACCAGCTGGGAGGTGTGGCCGCCCCGGTTCTCCCGGACGTCCACGACCAGTCCCTCCCGGGCGACCTCGATCCGCAGGTCCCGGTGGAGCTGCGCCCACCCGGAACCCACCATGTCCGGCACATGCAGGTACCCGAGCCGCCCGCCGGACTTCTCGTGCACATACGCCCGCCGGTCCGCCACCCACGCGTGGTACCGGAGCGGCTCCTCGTCCGCGATCGGCACGACCACGGCGTGCCGCGGATCGCCCCCGCCCGCCGGCGAGACGGTCAGCTCCACCGGTGTGCCCGCCGTCCCGACCAGCAGCGGCCCCGGTCCGGCCACCGGATCCACCGGCCGCCCGCCGACCGCGATGATCGCGTCCCCGGCCCGTACCGCCACCCCGGGCGCGGCCAGCGGCGCGCGGGCGTCGGGGTCGGAGGTCTCCGACGGCAGCACCCGGTCGATACGCCAGCTCCCGTCCGGGTGGCGGGAGATGTCGGCCCCGAGCAGCCCCTGCCTGCGGTCCGAGCCCGGCCCGTAGCCGTTGGGGGTGACGTACGCGTGGGAGGTGCCCAGCTCGCCCTGCACCTCCCACAGCAGGTCCACCAGGTCGTCGTGCGTGGCGATGCGCTCCAGGACCGGCCGGTACCGCTCCAGTACGCCGTCCCAGTCGACCCCGCCGAGGTCGGGCCGCCAGAAGTTGTCCCGCATGAGACGGCCGGTCTCCTCGAACATCTGCCGCCACTCGGCCGCCGGGTCGACGGTCTGCCGTACGCGGGACAGATCCACGGTGATGTTGGCGTCGCTGTCGTCGTCGTTCGGGGCCCGCCGGTCGCTGGGTACGACCTTCAGCTTGCCGTCGGTCCACAGCAGCACCCGCTTGCCGTCGCCGCTGACCGAGAAGTGGTCGGCGTCCGAGGAGAGGTGCTCGATGCGCTGCTGGACGAGGTCGTAGCGCTCCAGCTCGCTCTTGGGGTCCGGTTCGTCGGGCGTGGCCCGTGAGGCGCCCAGGACACCGTGCACCGGGTGCCGCAGCCAGAGCACCCCGTCCTTGGCGGCCCGCAGCCCGGAGTAGCGCGCGGCCTCGACCGGGAACGGCACGATCCGGTCGGCGAGCCCTTCGAGGTCGATCCGGGTCGTGGGCGCGCCCTCGCTGTCGGGTGTCTCGTCCTTGTCGCGCGCGTCGAAGGGGCGGCCGTGCCGCTGCGGCCCGAAGGGGGACGGGGTGGTGGCGGCGAGCGTGATCAGGTGCGGCCGGGAGCCGCCCACGAAGGCCAGGTCGAAGACGTGCTCGTCGTAGACCGGGTCGAAGGCGCGTGCCGAGAGGAACGCCAGGTGCTTGCCGTCCAGCGTGAACGCGGGCGAGTAGTCCCGGAAGCGCAGCGGGGTCGCCTCGGTCACCGACAGGTCGGCGGTGTTGGCGAGTTTGAGCTGGCGCAGCGGGCGGGGGCCGGGGTGCGACCAGGCCAGCCATGCCGAGTCCGGTGAGAAGACGAGTCCGCCGACCTCGCCGTCCTCGCTGCGGTCGACCTCACGCACCTCGCCGCTGTCCCGCTCGACGAGCAGCACCCGCCCGTCGTGCGCGGCGACCGCGATCCGGCTGCCGTCGGGGGCCACCGCGAGGCCGAGGACCCGGCCGAGGCGCCCTGCCGCGAGCCGGCGGGGGGTGGCGCCGGGCGCGAGTCCGGTGGCGGGCGCGAACTCCAGCGCGTCCTCGCCCTCCGCGTCCGTCACCCACACCACCCACTCCTCGCCGCCCGCGCGGAAGGTGTGGGGCAGCCGGGCCCGTACGCCGTGCTCGGCGGCGAGCGCGCGGGCGGGTCCCGAGCGGTGGGTGACCCAGTGGACGGCGCCGCGCACCGAGATCGCGCTGCCGCGTCCGGTGTGGTCGGGCGAGGCGGCCCCGAACCAGCGGCTTGCGCTCACGGGGTACGGCTGAAGGTCCACGCGCTGCCCGCCGAGCCGGATGTCGAGCCGCCGGGGCTCGGCCCCCTCCAGGTCCTCCAGCAGCCACAGCTCACCGGCCGAGGAGTAGACGACCCGGGTTCCGTCGGCGGCCGCGTGCCGGGCGTAGAAACCCAGCCCGCTCTCGGCCTCTCCCCCGCTTTCGCCTTCGCTCGGGCGGGCGGACCCCCATGAGCGGGAGGTGTCCGCGAGGGGGCTGTGGCGACGCAGGTCGGAGCCGTCGGCGAGCGACGAGTACAGTGCGCCGACGCCCTCGTGGTCGGAGAGGAAGGCAAGGCGTTCCCCGGCCCATGACGGGTACTCGATGTTGCCGTCGAGATCCTCGTGCAGCCGGACGAACTCCCCGGCCCCTTCGCCGTCGTGGCCGGCCCGCTCGATCCACAGCTTGCCGGCCGTGCCGCCCCGGTACCGCTTCCACCAGGCGGCCTCGCGGCCCATGGGCGCGGACAGCAGCACCGTGCCCGGTCCGTGGGCGACGTCGCCGACGGGCCCGTACGGCAGGGTGGTGGCCGGGCCGCCGTCGAGCGGTACGGCGTGCGCCCAGGTGCGGCGCAGCGAGGCCTGGCCGACCGTGCTGAGGGCGAGTACCCGCCCGTCGGGGGTCCAGCCGCGCACCTGGGTCCTGGCACTGCCCCAGTGGGTCAGGCGCTGGGCGGAGCCGCCGTCGACGGGGGCGGTGTACACCTCGGGGGCGCCGTCGCGGGTGGAGGTCCAGGCGACGGTCCGGCCGTCCGGGGATATTCGGGGGTGGTTGACGGGGACGTTGTCGGCGCTGACCCGCCAGGCACGGCCGCCGTCCACCGGGGCGACCCAGACGTCGTCCTCGGCGGTGAAGGCGACCAACTCGCCGTGCAGATGCGGGAAGCGGAGATACGCGGGCGATGCGGACTGAGTCACCAGGTCACCCTAAGCAGCAAGGGTCTTCGTGGACAGGGGTTCTGTGAGGTGCCACCGGTTCCCGAGGGGTGTCATTTGCCCTGGGCGGGCCAGCAGGTGGGGTCGCCCTGGCACCAGATGGTCTTCGTCACGGTGACGGTGGGCCCGGGCTGCCCGGGCTGCCCGGTCGGCCGGTAGGTGACGGGCGGCTGGTACGTGGGCGTCGTGGCGGCGTCGCAGTTGCCGAGTCCGTTGACGTGGAACCACTCCTTGCCGCCCACGGTGGCCCGCAGGTCCCCGCGGACGCACTTGCCGTCGACGGCGCGGGTGACCCTGCCCGTGACGGTGATGTCCTTGCCGTCGTCCGTCCTCCCCTGGCAGTCGACGCCGACGACGGTGGACTCGGTCGGTGCGGGTGTTCCGCGGGACCTGGTGGCGGTGGGACTGCTGCCGTAGCCGGCCGTGCAGCTGAGCCAGCGCACATGCACATGCTGCCGCTGGAGTTCCCTGGTCGCGGTCTGGTCGGTGGTGTACGCCACCGCCGCGGAACTCAGGTCACCGGGCTGGCACGCCACGGCTGAGCCGACGGCGACCACCACGAGCCCGGTCGCCGCGGCGGGCCGCCATCCCCGCGGCCGCCGCCGAATACGCCTCAAGGCCCCCATGGAGGGCAGCGTGCCACTCTCCCGCCGCCGGCGGTAGAGCGCATACGGTCACCCGGACGCCCGCGTGCGCCCCTCATGGCCCCGCCTCCCGACGTGCCGTCAGCCGCCCATCAGGAGCCACTGCTGGAGTTCCACCAGGTTGCCCTCGGGGTCCTTGAGATGCGCGACTCGCATGCGGTCGGTCATCGGGGCCGGCCCGTGCAGGAGTGTCGCGCCGCGGGACGTGATCCGCTCGCAGTAGGCGTCCAGATCGTCCACGCGCAGCACCACGAGCGAACGGTGGCCCGTCGCCGCGTCGCCCAGTTCTCCCAGGATCCGGGCCATCATCGCCCGGTCCTGCAACGCGATGCCCGCCGAGCCGATGGCCGGACTGAACTTCTCGTAGGGCCCGTCCACGGCGCCCGACTGGGGCCTGAGGCCGAGGACGCCGGCATAGAACCGGTGGCACGCGGCGAAGTCCGAGACCAGCAGCCGTACCTGGGCGAGTTCCGTGACTCCTCCCCCTCATGAATGAGGGGGCTTCTCGCTATGCCGGTGCGGCTTCGCGACGGGCCAGCCCGGCCCGTAGGACATTGACAGCGCCCACTGTGTCCGCGTGCGCGTTGTGGCCGCAGGCGACGCAGTGGAACTTCTCCTGTGCGGGCCGGTTCTCCTTGGCGATGTGCCCGCATTCGGGGCATCGTCGGGAGGTGTTGCGGGGGTCCACGGCCATCACTTCCCGTCCGGCGCACTCTGCCTTGGCGGTGAGGATCTGGAGGAACACCCCCCATCCGGCATCGTTGATCGACCGGTTCAGCCCGGCCTTCGCGGCGGCTCCGTTGGGCAGGAAGCTGCCCGGCTGGTCGGTGTCCGGCTTCGGGGCCGGGGCCCTGCTCATGTTGCGGGTCTTGAGGTCTTCGTGCGCGATGAAGTCGTGTTTGCGTACGAGGTCAAGCGCGGTCTTGTGCGCGTGGTCCAGGCGCTGTCGGCGAACCTTGCGGTGAAGCCGGGCCGCCTTCTCCACGGCCTTGTGGCGGCGTTTCGAGCCGCGCTTGCAGCGGCTGAGCGCTTGCTGTGCGGCTTCGAGCTTTGCGGCGCCTGTCCGGCCGTGTCGGGGGTTGGGCACGAAGCCACCGTTTGAGTCGGCAAGGAAGTTGGCTATGCCCATGTCGATGCCGGCTACGCTGCCCGTCGCCGGGAGCGGCTCAGGGGCTGTCTGCTCGGCGGTCAGGATGACGTACCAGCGCTTGCCTTCGCGCTTGGCCGAGACCGTCTTGACCTTGCCCACCACGGGCCGGTGCTGGTGCACCTTGACGTGCCCGACGCCCTGAAAACGGACACGGGTCGCGGGGTCGTGCGGTGTGGAGTCCCACTGGCAGCCGTCCCCGTCCTTCGGGAACTCCACCGTGTCGAACCGCTTTCCCGGACGGAAACGTGGATAGCCCGGCTTGTCTCCGGCCTTGATGCGGCGGAAGAACGCGGCGAACGCCTTGTCCAACCGGCGAAGCGTGGCCTGCTGCGACGAGAACGACCAACGGCCCGGACGCTCCGGATCGAAGGCTCGGATGTCCTTGAGCTGGGCGGACTGCTGCCCGTACCGGATCGTCGTCTTCGAGACGTGCCGGTAGGCGTCACGGCGCTCCTGGAGCGCGGCATTGTAGAGGGAGCAGTGATCACGCAGCATCTCGGCGAGTGCGCCTTGCTGGCCCATGGTGGGCCGCATAAGGAACTTGTACGCACGGATCATCCGGCCCACCCCCTTTTCGGTCAGCCTTGGCGATCATACTACGCTTGGTGTATGTCACCACGCTGGATCCCAAACCCTGACATTCGCATGGGACGGCACGTCGCCTACACCCTCCACGCTCACTTGGTGTTCGTCACCAAGTACCGGCGAGGCGTCTTCGATGACGCCATGCTGAAGCGGTGCGAAGAGATCATGCGGGAGGTGTGCGGCAAGTTCGAGGTGGAGCTACGGGAGTTCAACGGCGAAGCCGATCACGTACACCTGCTCGTGCACCACCCGCCGAAAGTCGCCCTGTCGAAGCTGATCAACAGCCTCAAGGGCGTCAGCTCCCGGTACCTCCGGGCCGAGTACACCGGCCGGATCAACCGCATCGGGATGGGGTCGGTGTTCTGGTCCCGCTCCTACTTCGCGGGTTCCTGCGGTGGTGCACCGCTGACCGTCATCCGGCAGTACATCGAGGGCCAGAAGCGGCCCGTCTGACCGTCACCACGGAGGCGGAGCGCACTCCGGCGCTGCGCGCCTCCGCGCCGAGGACGCGTTTCCCTCCCCGGCTGAAGCCGGGGATACCCACGCAAGATCAACGGATGGCGTACCCCCGTGGGTCAGGACCAGCGTCCGCTGCGGCCGAGCAGCAGCGCGGCCGCAGCGGTGCCGGCGGTCGAGGTGCGCAGGACGGTGCGGCCCAGCCGGAAGGCTCTCGCGCCCGCCTGTGCGAACAGGGTCAACTCCTCCGGGGCGACGCCCCCTTCGGGACCGACGACCAGCACGATCCCGCCCTCGGCGGGGAGTTCCACGGTCGCGAGGGGTTCCTCTCCGCTCTCGTGCAGGACCGCGGCGAAGTCGGCCTTGGCCAGAAGTGCCGCAACCTGCTTGGTCGTTGCCGCGTCCGCGACCTCGGGGAAGCGCACCCGGCGGGACTGCTTGCCCGCCTCGCGGGCGGTGGCCCGCCACTTGCCGAGGGCCTTCAGCCCCCGCTCGCCCTTCCACTGGGTGATGCACCGGGATGCCTGCCACGGGACGATGGCGTCGACGCCGACCTCGGTCATGGTCTCGACGGCCAGCTCGCCCCGATCGCCCTTGGGGAGGGCCTGGACGACGGTGATGCGGGGTGCCTCGGGCGGCTCCTCGGACAGCGAGGTGACATGGACGAGCAGCCGGTCCTTGCCCTCGGTGCCGACGACCTCGCACTCCGCCCGGCGTCCGGCGCCGTCGGTCAGGACGACGGCCTCCCCCGGCCGCAGCCGCTTCACCGAGACCGCGTGCCGCCCCTCGGGGCCGTCGAGCACGAACTCGGGGCCGATGCCGTCGAGCCGGTCCACGACGAACACGGGGGCCGTCATCGCCCGCCACCTTGCGTGGACAACGCTGTCGCCGCCTCCCGGATTTCCGCGGCCAGCACCTCCACCAGCCGCCCGGCGGGCAGATCGCGGGCCATACGGTGGCCCTGACCGGCCCAGAGGCCCATGCCCTGCGGGTCGTTCGCCTTGGCGGCCGCCTTGCGCAGCGGCGAGGTGAGGTGGTGTATCTCGGGGTAGGCGGCGGGGGCGTACGGCCCGTGCTCCCTCATGAACCGGTTGACCAGGCCGCGCGCCGGGCGCCCGGAGAACGCGCGCGTCAGCTCCGTCCGCACGAACATGGGGTCGGTCAGCGCCTGCTTGTGCAGAGGGTGGGCGCCGGACTCGGGCGTGGCGAGAAACGCGGTGCCGAGCTGGGCCGCGCTCGCGCCCGCCGCGAGCACCGCGGCGATCTGGCTGCCGCGCATGAGGCCGCCGGCCGCCACGATCGGGATCCGCACGGTCTCGCGGACCTGGGCGACCAGGGAGAGCAGTCCGATTCCGGAGCCGTGGTTCTCGGCGCTGTCGCGGTGGGTGCCCTGGTGGCCGCCGGCCTCGACGCCCTGCGCGATCACCGCGTCGGCGCCCGCCTCCTGCGCGGCGAGGGCCTCCTCGGCGGTGGTCGCGGTGACCAGGGTGAAGGTGCCCACGCGGCGCAGGGACTCGAGGACCGACGGGTCGGGGACGCCGAAGTGGAAGGAGACCACCGGCACCGGGTTGTCGAGGAGGACGGCGAGCTTGACGTCGTAGCCGTCGTCACCGCCGCCGTCGGGGTCGCCGAGCTCGGTCTCGTACCAGGCGGCCTCGCCGGCCAGCTGTTCGGCGTAGACCTCGACGGCGGCGGGGTCCGCCTGGTCGGGCTGCGGCATGAACACGTTCACGCCGAAGGGGCGGGCCGTGAGCCCACGGAGCTGCTTGATCTCCTGGTACATGCCGTCGGCGGTCTTGTACCCGGCGGCGAGGAACCCGAGGCCACCCGCCTCGGACACGGCGCCGGCGAGCTGGGGCACGGAGACACCGCCCGCCATGGGCGCCTGCACGATCGGATATGGGAGGAGATCGGTCAGCGCGGAGGACATGACGGCATGTTGTCACGTCCTCCGAACAAGTCCGAATCCGGCCGTCCGCGGGCACGTGCCCGGGGAAGGGTCCGCGGGTCAGGGGTGGCGGGACCGTGCCGCCCGGGGGCCGGGCCCCGGGCCACGGCCTGCACCACCGCCTCGTCAGCGCCCGTTGAACGCGTCCTTCAGGCGAGAGAACAGGCCCTGCTGCCCCGGCTGGAACTGCCCCTGCGGCCGTTCCTCGCCCCGCAGCTTCGCCAGTTCCCTCAGCAGGCGCTCCTGCTCGGGGTCCAGCTTCGTCGGCGTCTGCACCTCGACATGCACGATCAGGTCGCCCCGGCCGCCGCCGCGCAGATGCGTGACGCCGCGGCTGTGCAGCGGGATCGACTGCCCGGACTGCGTGCCGGGACGGATGTCGACCTCCTCCATGCCGTCCAGCGTCTCCAGCGGCACCTTCGTGCCGAGGGCCGCCGCCGTCATCGGGATGGTGACCGTGCAGTGCAGGTCGTCGCCGCGGCGCTGGAACATCGGATGCGGCAGCTCGTGGATCTCGACGTACAGGTCGCCGGCGGGTCCGCCGCCCGGGCCGACCTCGCCCTCGCCCGCGAGCTGGATACGGGTGCCGTTGTCGACGCCTGCGGGGATCTTCACGGTGAGCGTCCGCCGGGAGCGCACCCGGCCGTCGCCCGCGCACTCCGGGCACGGGTTGGGGACGATGGTGCCGAAGCCCTGGCACTGCGGGCAGGGCCGGGACGTCATGACCTGGCCCAGGAACGACCGCGTGACCTGCGAGACCTCACCGCGACCGCGGCACATGTCGCAGGTCTGCACGGACGTGCCGGGCGCGGCGCCCTCGCCGTTGCAGGTGTTGCAGACGACGGCCGTGTCGACCTGGATGTCCTTCGTGGTGCCGAAGGCCGCCTCGTCGAGCTCGATCTCCAGGCGGATCATGGCGTCCTGGCCCCGGCGGGTGCGCGAGCGCGGACCGCGCTGCGACGCCGTGCCGAAGAACGCGTCCATGATGTCCGAGAAGTTCCCGAAGCCGCCCGCTCCGAAGCCGCCCGCGCCCGCGCCGCCGGCCTGGGACAGCGGGTCGCCGCCGAGGTCGTAGACCTGCTTCTTCTGCGGGTCCGAGAGCACCTCGTACGCCGCGTTGATCTCCTTGAACCGCTCTTGCGTCTTGGGATCGGGGTTGACGTCCGGGTGCAGCTCGCGGGCGAGCCGGCGGAACGCCTTCTTGATCTCTTCCTGCGACGCGTCGCGGCGCACGCCGAGCACGGCGTAGTAGTCCGTGGCCACTTACGACTCCGCCAGGATCTGTCCGACGTACCGTGCCACCGCTCGTACCGCTCCCATCGTTCCCGGGTAATCCATGCGGGTCGGTCCGACCACGCCGAGTTTCGCTACTGCCTCGCCGCCCGAACCGTAGCCCACGGAGACCACCGACGTGGAGTTGAGTCCCTCGTGCGCGTTCTCGTGGCCGATACGCACCCGCATGGCCGGATCCTTTGCCTCGCCCAGCAGCTTGAGGAGCACGACCTGCTCCTCAAGCGCCTCCAGGACGGGACGGATGGTGAGAGGGAAGTCGTGCACGAAGCGGGTGAGGTTGGCGGTGCCGCCGATGATCAGGCGCTCCTCCGTCTCCTCCACGAGCGTCTCCAGGAGGGTGGAGAGCACCGTGGTGACCGTGGCGCGGTCCTCCGGTTCGAAGGCCTCGGCCAGGTCCTGCACCAGTTGCGGCACGTCGGTGAAACGGCGGCCGGCGATCCGGCTGTTGAGCCGCGCCCGCAGATCGGCGAGAGACGTTTCTCCAAACGGCGCGGGGCAGTCGATCATGCGCTGCTCGACCCGGCCGGTGTCGGTGATCAGCACCAGCATCAGCCGGGCGGGCGCCATCGACAGCAGCTCCGCGTGGCGCACCGTCGAGCGGGTCAGCGACGGGTACTGCACGACGGCGACCTGCCGGGTGAGCTGCGCGAGCAGCCGTACCGTTCGCGCCACGACGTCGTCGAGGTCGACGGCGCCCTCCAGGTAGTTCTGGATCGCGCGGCGCTCGGGCGGGCTCATCGGCTTGACGGCCGCGAGCCTGTCGACGAAGAGGCGGTAGCCCCTGTCCGTGGGGATGCGTCCGGCGCTGGTGTGCGGCTGGGCGATGTAGCCCTCCTCCTCCAGCACGGCCATGTCGTTGCGGACGGTGGCCGGGGAGACACCGAGGTTGTGCCGCTCGGTGAGCGCCTTGGAACCCACCGGCTCCTCGGTGCCCACGTAGTCCTGGACGATGGCGCGCAGTACTTCGAGCCTGCGTTCACTGAGCATGCGTGCACCTCCAGCGGTCTGTCGTCCTGACGCTTCCCTGGCACTCTTCGCAGGTGAGTGCCAGCATCCCCGGGCCAAGTGTACGGCCGTCGGGTACGCCCCGGGCAAGGGCGGGGTCCGCCGCCGTGCCGACCTGTACCGACCTGTCCCCGGGTGTCCTGCCAGGCAGGGCGCCTGCGGATATAGCGTCGCCCCCATGACGGTGCGGTGGGAAGGGTCCGGATGGGAGGCGCTCAGCGTCCGGGCGGGGCGCACTCGGCTTCCGGGCTGGGACTGCACGGCGGGACTGGTGGTCGGCGAGCACGCGGCGCTCATGGTCGACGCGGGGTCGAGCCTGGGCGAGGGCGCGCGGCTGCGCACCGAGACGCGGCGGCTGCTCGCGCCGCTCGGCGAGGACCGGCGTGTGACGCATCTCGCGCTCACACACCCGCACTTCGACCATGTCCTCGGGGCGGCGGCGTTCGCGGGCGCGGAGGTGTTCGGGGCGGTGGGCATCGACGCGGTGTTCCTGCACGAGCACGGGGCGCTGGTCGCCGACGCGGTGCGGCACGGTCTGGACGCGGCGGAGGCGGCCGAGGCCGCGGAGCTGCTGGTCCGGCCGCGCCACATGGTCTCGGGCGAATGGACGCTGGACCTGGGCGGGGTGCAGGTCCTGCTGGCGAACGTGGGCCCGGCCCACACGGCCCACGACCTGGTGGTCCTCGTCCCCGGCGAGCGGGAGGTGGTGTTCTGCGGGGACCTGGTGGAGGAGTCCGGCGAGCCGCAGGCGGGCCCGGACGCGGTTCCCTCGCACTGGCCGGCGGCCCTGGACCGGCTGCTCGACCTGGGCGGTGGGGACGCGGTGTACGTGCCCGGACACGGTGCCGTGGTGGACGCGGAGTTCGTCCGGGCGCAGCGCGACGAACTGGCCGCCCGTTTCGGCGTGTCGTGACGCCTTCCGCGACCCCCGCGACCGGGTTTCTCCTATCGTCATCCGAATGCGCAACTACTCGCCGGATCTGACCCCGCCGTGGAAGAAGCCCCAGCCCGTACCGGAGGTCCCGGCGGATCCCGGTCTGGTGGTCGAGGAGCCGCGCACCGGTTTCTGCGGTGCGGTGATCCGTTGCGAGGCGGGGACGGTGACCTTGGAGGACCGCTTCGGCAAGCACCGGGTGTTCCCGCTGGAGCCGCGGGGGTTCCTGGTGGAGGGCCGGGTGGTGACGCTGGTACGCCCGTCGAGGGCGCCGGTGCGTCCCTCGCGGACGGCGTCGGGTTCGGTGGCCGTCCCGGGGGCGCGCGCGAGGGTGGCCCGGGCCGGCCGTATCTATGTGGAGGGCCGCCACGACGCGGAGCTGGTCGAGAAGGTGTGGGGCGACGACCTGCGTATCGAGGGTGTGGTGGTGGAGTACCTGGAGGGCGTCGACGACCTGCCGTCGATCGTGGCCGCCTTCGCTCCGGGTCCGGACGCGCGGCTGGGCGTGCTCGTGGACCACTTGGTGCCGGGCTCCAAGGAGTGGCGGATCGCCCAGTCGGTGACGAGCGAGCACGCGCTGGTGGTGGGCCACCCGTACATCGACATCTGGGAGGCCGTGAAGCCTGCGGCGCTGGGGATCAGGGAATGGCCGCGCGTCCCGCACGGGCAGGACTGGAAGAAGGGGGTGTGCCGGGCGCTGGGGTGGCCGGAGAACACGGGCGCGGCTTGGCAGGGGATTCTGGGGCGGGTGCGGTCCTACAAGGACCTGGAGCCGGAGCTGCTGGGCAGGGTGGAGGAGCTGATCGACTTCGTCACGGATAGCGATGGGGCCTGACGCCGGGGAAGGTCCCGAATTCGCTGGTGTCCAGCTCGATCCCCAGGATCGCCAGCGGCAGGCCGGCGCCGAACTTCGTCACGTGCTGCGTCTGGTAGCCGGCTCTCTCGCCCTCTCCGTCGGGGTTTGTGAGCAGGACACACTGCGCCATGACCGGGTCGACGATGAGATAGGCGGGCACCTTGCCTGCGGCGTAGATCGACCTCTTGACCTCGTAGTCCCGTGCGACGCTGGTTTTGGAAACGACCTCGACGACCATCGTGATCAGTGGTGACGGCAGCAGGCGCCCGGAGCGGGGCATCAGGTCACGCTCCAGGACCACCAAGTCCGGTACGGGCTCACTGGCTTCGTCGAGGACATCGACGTCCTGGGTCTGGAGGCGAGCCCACCGGTTGCGTGGAATCTGGTCCAACACGTCTTCCACAATCATGTTGTGCACCAGGTCAGGACTGGCCGTCATCACGATTTCCCCCCGGAGAAGCTCGACCCTGACGCCCTCAGGAGGCTCGACCTCCTCGAAGTACCTGGTCATCCCACGCTCGTCCACAGCGGTCATCTCCGTGGCCCTCCACATCCGCCGCGTCCTGTCAGCGGCAGCCTACGAACCAGGTTAGGGACCGAACCGGCGTTCCGCGCCGACTCACTTGCCGGAGTGATCAGTCCACCAGATCCCGCACCACCGCGTCCGCCAGCAGCCGTCCCCGCAGGGTGAGGACCGCCCGGCCCTCGTCGTACGGCCCCTTCTCCAGCAGTCCGTCCGTCAGGGCGCGGCGTGAGGCCGCGAGGCCCTCCTCCCGCAGCAGCGACAGCGGCACGCCCTCCCGCAGGCGCAGTTCCAGCAGGATGCGCTCCACCCGGCGGTCCTCGTCCGAGAGAAGCTCTCGCCCGGCTCCCGGCGACCGTCCGGCCGCAAGCGCCGCCGCGTACGCCCCCGGATGCTTCACATTCCACCAGCGCACGCCGCCCACATGGCTGTGCGCGCCCGGCCCCGCGCCCCACCAGTCGGCGCCGCGCCAGTACAGCTCGTTGTGCATACAGCGGCCGGATTCCGAGGTGGCCCAGTTGGAGACCTCGTACCAGTCGTAGCCCGCCGAGCCGAGCACCTCGTCCGCGATCAGATAGCGGTCCGCGTGGACGTCGTCGTCCGTCATCGGTATCTCGCCCCGGCGGATGCGGCGGGCGAGCCGGGTGCCCTCCTCGACGATCAGCGCATAGGCCGAGACATGGTCGGGGCCCGCACCGAGCGCCGCGTCCAGCGACGCCCGCCAGTCGTCGTCCGACTCGCCCGGCGTGCCGTAGATCAGGTCCAGGTTCACGTGCTCGAAGCCCGCCGCCCGCGCCTCGGCCACGCAGGCCTCGGGGCGGCCCGGGGTGTGGGTGCGGTCCAGGACCTTCAGCACGTGGGGGCGCGCGCTCTGCATGCCGAAGGAGATGCGGTTGAAGCCCCCCTCCCGCAGCGTGGCGAGATAGCGCTCGTCCACCGACTCCGGGTTCGCCTCCGTCGTCACCTCGGCGTCGTCCGCGAGCCCGAACTCTTCGCGGATCGCCCCCAGCATCCGTACGAGGTCCTCCGCGGCCAGCAGCGTCGGCGTGCCGCCCCCGACGAAGACCGTGCGGACCTCGCGCGGGTCGTCGCCGAGTACCTTGCGGGCCAGGCGGACCTCCTCGGTCAGGGTCCCGGCGTAGTTGTCCTGGGAGGCGAGCACCCCGCCCGTGCCGCGCAGTTCCGTCGCGGTGTACGTGTTGAAGTCGCAGTAGCCGCAGCGCGTCGCGCAGTACGGCACGTGGAGGTAGAACCCGAGGGGGCGCTCGGCGGCCCCGGCGAGCGCGTGCGCGGGCAGTGCGCCGTCGTCGGGGACGGGCTCGCCGTCGGGGAGTGCGGAAGGCATGTCCTCCATTGTCCAGCACCGCGGAAGTGACCGTATTGGTCCGGCGCCTCACTCCGCGCGCAGCACCAGCAGCGCGAGATCGTCCTCCGGCGGCTGGCCCCCGAACTCGTGGACCAGCGTCCGGATCCGCTCCGCGATCATCTGGGCGCTCATCCCGGCGCAGCCGGCGAGCGCCGCCGCGAGCCCGTCCCCGTCGTCGAACTGGCGCGACCCGCTGCGCCGCTCGGTCACCCCGTCCGTGACGCACAGGAGCGTGTCGCCGGGGTGCAGCTCGAAGGTCTCGCACACGTACATGACGTCCTCGACGACGCCGAGGAGGGTCTGCGGCTGTGCCACGAACCGCACGTCGCCGTCCGGCCCCAGGAGCAGCGGCAGCGGGTGTCCGGCGGAGGCGAGTGTGCAGCGCACCCCGCCGTCGAAGGGGGCCAGCTCGCCGTAGAGCAGGGAGAGGAAACGCGCGTGGGGGCCGCCGTCGGCGACCGGCACCGGGGCGCCCGCCGCCACGAGCGCCCGCGCCGCCGCGTCCGCCGCCTCCGTCGCGTCGTCGAGGAGGAGCTGGTTGAGGCGGTCCAGGACGTCGGGGACCGCGTAGCCCTCGCGGGCCAGCAGCCGCAGCCAGGGGCGGGCCAGTCCGATCACGACCGCCGCCTCCGGGCCCTTGCCCTGGACGTCGCCGAGCGCGAAGCTCCACCGTCCGTGGCCGGCCGGGAAGAGGTCGTAGAAGTCGCCGCTGGGGCCTCCGCCCTTGTCGCACGGCTCGTACACGAGCGCACTGCTCACTCCGGGGATCTCGGCGACGGCCCCGGGCAGCAGTCCCCGTTGCAGCACCCTGCTGATGGTGGCCTGGCGCGCGTACTGCCGGGCCGCCCCGATGGCGAGCGCCACCCGGCGGCTGAGGTCCTCGACGAGCCCGGTGACCTCGTCGGGAAAACGCAGTAGTCCCGCCCGGCCGATCACGAGCGTGCCGAGCGGGCGGCCGCCGGCGATCAGCCGGTAGGCCAGTGCCGCACCGGTCGCGCCGCGCGGGCCGAGCGCCTCCCCGGGCCAGGGCACGGGCACCGCTCGGGACCGCACCGACTCCGGCAGCCGCGGCGGGTCCTTCTCCAGGGTCCGGCGCAGCTCCTCGATGCGGTTCTCGCTGCCGTGCCAGACCCGGGCGAGACGCGGCCCGGTGGCGACCGCCGTCTCGGGACCGTGCCAGCCGGTCGCCTCGTCCTCGAGCCACACCGCACACCAGTCGGCGAGCCGCGGCACGAGGAGCTGCCCGGTGAGCGCGGCGACCAGGTCCTCGTCGAGCTGTCCGGCGAGCAGATCGGACGCCTCGGCGAGGAAGGACAGGGCGCCGTGGCCCCGCCAGTCACGGTCGGGAACGCCGCGTCCGGGCTCGGCGAAGGCGGTGAGTTCGGGCCCCGGGATCTCGGCCGCGCTCGGCCCGCGGTCCAGGGCGCCCTCACCGGCGTACGCCTCGACGCCGCCACAGACGGCCGAGACGCCGTCGAGGGGCAGCTGTGCCCAGACGGTCTTGGTGGTGGTGCGGTAGGTGATGCCCCAGGCCGTGGCGAGTGTGGCGACCAGGCGCAGACCGCGGCCGTACTCGGGTATGCCGTAGGAGCCTTCGGTGACGTCGTCCCGTACCGCGCGCGAGGGGTGGTGGTCGGAGACCTCGACGACAAGGCCGGGCGGTTCGTCCTCCACGTCGTGGAGGCAGCAGACGATGTCGATGTCCGTACCCGCGTGCACGACCGCGTTGGTGACCAGTTCGCTGACCACGACCAAGGCGTCGTCGACCAGCCGCTCGGTGAAGGTGTCGGGTTCGGCCGCCTCGGCCCACGCGCGGAGGGCGGCGCGCACGAAACGGCGGGCGGCGCCCGGCGCGAGGGGGCCGCCGGGCAGCGTGGTACGCACCACCGTGTGCAGCCCCGCGCCCTCGTGCCCCTCGGGCACAGGGGTGTCAGGGGCACGGGAGATGGTCTCCCGTTGCGTGGGAATGGCCCCCATGGACGGCTCCCCGAGCATTCCGACGAACTCCGACGAATACGCCTCAGGCGATGCGGACAGAGTGACAGACCGGCCACGCTCATAAGCACGGAGTTACCGAAGTGGGCCGCCATGAGTGAGAACAGTGCTACAGATGTGCTCGAAGACGGACAGATTCGAGCAACGGATCTGCGTCCTGTGCTCGACCGCTGATCACCGCCCGGGGAGACGGCTTCGAAAGGGGTCGCCGGCGACGGGGAAAGCACGGTGGTCGCGGCCGGGGCTACGCCCCGCGGCCGCGACCACCGTGCACCGGCTACGCCTCGCGCGTGCCCGCGTACATCTCGTCGATGAGGTGCTTGTACTCCCGCTCCACCACCGGCCGCTTCAGCTTCAGGCTCGGGGTGATCTCACCGTGCTCCACATCGAGATCGCGCGGCAGCAGCCGGAACTTCTTGATGGTCTGCCATCGCTGGAGCCCGGCGTTGAGTTCCCGGACGTAGCCGTCGACCATCTCGACCGTGACGGGGGCGGCGACGACCTCGGCGTACGTCTTGCCCTCCAGACCGTTCTCCTTCGCCCACTCGAGAATCGCGATCTCGTCCAGGGCGATGAGCGCGGTGCAGAAGTTCCGGTCGGCGCCGTGCACCAGGATGTTGGAGACGTACGGGCACACCGCCTTGAACTGCCCCTCGACCTCGGCGGGCGCGATGTACTTGCCGCCGGAGGTCTTGATGAGGTCCTTCTTGCGGTCGGTGATGCGCAGATAGCCGTCCGGGGACAGCTCGCCGATGTCACCGGTGTGGAACCAGCCGTCAGCCTCCAGCACCTCGGCGGTCTTCTCCGGCAGCTTGTGGTAGCCCTCCATGATGCCGGGGCCGCGCAGCAGGATCTCGCCGTCGTCCGCGATACGCACCTCGGTGCCGGGCAGCGGCTTGCCGACCGTGCCCGTGCGGTACGACTCGCCCGGGTTCACGAACGAGGCCGCGGAGGACTCGGTGAGGCCGTAACCCTCCAGGACGTGGATGCCGGCGCCCGCGAAGAAGTAGCCGATCTCGGGCGCGAGGGCGGCCGAACCGGAGACACAGGCCCGCAGCCGGCCGCCGAACGCCTCGCGGATCTTGGCGTATACGAGGGTGTCGGCGACCTTGTGCCTGACGCCGAGGCCGAAGGGCACGGAGTGGGTGCCGGTGCGCCGGAAGTTGTCCTGGCTGACCTTGGCGTACTCGCGGGCGACCTCGGCGGCCCACTGGAAGATCTTGTACTTGGCCCCTCCGCCCGCGCGGGCCTTGGCGGCGACGCCGTTGTACACCTTCTCGAAGATGCGCGGCACGGCCGCCATGTACGTCGGCTGCACCACCGGAAGGTTCTCGATGATCTTGTCGACGCGGCCGTCGACCGCGGTGACATGTCCCACCTCGATCTGGCCGGAGGTGAGCACCTTGCCGAAGACATGCGCGAGGGGCAGCCACAGATACTGCACGTCGTCGCCGCCGACCAGCCCGGTCGCGGCGATCGCCTTCGCCATGTACGCCCAGTTGTCGTGCGGCAGACGCACGCCCTTGGGTCGGCCGGTGGTGCCGGAGGTGTAGATGAGGGTGGCGAGCTGGTCCTGGGTGATCGCGCCGACCCGCTCCTTGATCAGCTCGGGGTGCTTCTCCAGGTAGGCCGCGCCCCGGGTCTCCAGCTCGGCGAGGGTGAGGACCCAGTCCCCGGACTCGACGCCTGCCGGGTCGATGACGACGACGTGGTGGAGGTCGGGCAGCTCGGAGCGCTTCTCGAGGGCCTTGGCCAGCTGGTCGGCGTTCTCCGCGACGAGGACCTTGCTCCCGGAGTCGCAGAGGATGAAGGCCGACTCCTCGGCGTTGGTCTGCGGATAGATGGTGGTCGTGGCCGCGCCCGCGCACATGATGCCGAGGTCGGCGAGGATCCACTCGATACGGGTCGAGGAGGCGAGCGCGACGCGCTCCTCGGGCCGCACGCCCAGCTCGATCAGCCCCGCGGCTATCGCGTGGACCCGCTCGGCGGCCTGGCCCCAGCTCAGCGACCTCCACTCGTCGGAACCCTCACCGGAGGAGGCCGGGACGGGGTAGCGGTAGGCCTCGGCGTCCGGTGTGGCAGCCACACGCTCCAGGAAGAGGGCCGCGACAGACGGCGGACGGTTCTCGATCAAAGTCTGTGTGTGGCTCACGACATCCTCCGGGCCCGCGACGGTGCGGGTGGCTCATTTCTGCTGTTTCTACTCGCCGCTGTTGTTTAACTCGCGAGTAACCATCGAGCAGGCATCAGAGTAGAGCCCGACCAGCCGGTTTGTAAGAGGCGACGACCCTTTGCTTTGCACGCGATGCCACGCCACGTACGCGCCGGGGCCCGCCGCACTGCATGCGACGGACCCCATTGCTCCCGGTTTACCCTGCTCCCGGGGACTACTTCTTGCCCTTGGCCGACCCCGCGCTGTCATCGCTGGAGAGCACCGCGATGAATGCCTCCTGCGGAACTTCCACGGAACCCACCATCTTCATCCGCTTCTTGCCCTCCTTCTGCTTCTCCAGCAGCTTCCGCTTACGGGAGATGTCACCGCCGTAGCACTTGGCGAGGACGTCCTTGCGGATGGCGCGGATGGTCTCGCGGGCGATCACCCGGGAGCCGACCGCGGCCTGCACCGGCACCTCGAAGTTCTGCCGCGGGATGAGTTCCTTCAGCTTGGCGACGAGGCGGACGCCGTATGCGTACGCCTGGTCCTTGTGGGTGATCGCGGAGAACGCGTCCACCTTGTCGCCGTGCAGCAGGATGTCCACCTTGACCAGGCTGGAGGACTGTTCCCCGGTCGGCTCGTAGTCGAGCGAGGCGTAGCCGCGGGTCTTGGACTTCAGCTGGTCGAAGAAGTCGAAGACGATCTCCGCGAGGGGCAGGGTGTAGCGGATCTCGACCCGGTCCTCGGACAGGTAGTCCATGCCGAGCAGGGTGCCGCGGCGGGTCTGGCACAGCTCCATGATCGCGCCGATGAACTCGGTGGGCGCGAGGATCGTGGCCCGCACGACCGGCTCGTAGACCTCGGCGAGCTTGCCCTCGGGGAACTCGCTCGGGTTGGTGACCGTGTGCTCCTCGCCGTCCTCCATGATCACGCGGTAGACCACGTTGGGCGCGGTGGCGATCAGGTCGAGCCCGAACTCGCGCTCCAGCCGCTCGCGGACGACGTCGAGGTGGAGGAGGCCGAGGAAGCCGACCCGGAAGCCGAAGCCGAGGGCCGCGGAGGTCTCCGGCTCGTACACGAGCGCGGCGTCGTTGAGCTGGAGCTTGTCCAGGGCCTCGCGCAGGTCGGGGTAGTCGGAGCCGTCGAGCGGATACAGGCCCGAGAAGACCATCGGCTTCGGGTCCTTGTACCCGCCCAGGGGCTCTACGGCGCCCTTGGCCTGGCTGGTGATGGTGTCACCCACCTTGGACTGGCGGACGTCCTTCACACCCGTGATCAGATAGCCCACCTCGCCGACCCCGAGCCCGTCGGCCGGCAGCATCTCGGGCGAGCTGACGCCGATCTCCAGCAGCTCGTGGGTCGCGCCGGTGGACATCATCTTGATGCGCTCGCGCTTTTTCAGCTGTCCGTCGATGACACGGACATAGGTGACCACGCCGCGGTAGGAGTCGTACACGGAGTCGAAGATCATGGCCCGGGCGGGTGCGTCAGCGACGCCCACCGGCGCCGGGATCTGCTCGACCACCTTGTCCAGCAGCGCCTCGACGCCGAAACCGGTCTTGGCCGAGACCTTGAGCACGTCGCCGGGCTCGCACCCGATCAGGTTCGCGAGCTCCTCGGCGAACTTCTCGGGCTGCGCGGCCGGCAGGTCGATCTTGTTCAGTACGGGGATGATCGTGAGGTCGTTCTCCATCGCCAGGTAGAGGTTGGCGAGGGTCTGGGCCTCGATGCCCTGGGCGGCGTCGACGAGGAGGATGGTTCCCTCGCACGCGGCGAGCGACCGCGAGACCTCGTAGGTGAAGTCGACGTGCCCCGGGGTGTCGATCATGTTCAGGATGTGCGTGTTGCCCGGATCGTGGGTCGGGGCCCACGGCAGACGCACCGCCTGGGACTTGATCGTGATGCCGCGCTCGCGCTCGATGTCCATGCGGTCGAGGTACTGAGCGCGCATCTGCCGCTGCTCGACGACGCCGGTCAGCTGGAGCATCCGGTCGGCGAGCGTGGACTTGCCGTGGTCGATGTGCGCGATGATGCAGAAATTGCGGATCAGAGCCGGGTCGGTACGGCTCGGCTCGGGCACATGGCTAGGGATCGCGGGCACGCAGGGTCCTGATTCTTGAGGCGTCCGCAGCGTCTGCGGTCTCGGGTCGGATCGATACGTAGCCTCCATGGTCCCACGCGCGGGAGGCTGCGACCGGTACGGGCCGCACCGGAGCCGACCGGAGCGGCGTGTGGACGGGTGACCGCGCGGGCCGCCCCGGGTTCGCGCGGGGGCCTGGACGGGTTTGCCCGAGACCGGTTTGGGCGGGCCGGAAAGCGGCTGGTAGCCTGGGTGGCTGTGTCTCATGCCCTCTCAGCGCGAGACACGTCTTCAAGAAATCACCGGCGCGTGGAACAGCCCGTTTCGCGTGCCTGAACCTGTAAAGGCTCATTCGTGGCGAACATCAAGTCCCAGATCAAGCGGAACAAGACGAACGAGAAGGCGCGCCTGCGCAACAAGGCCGTCAAGTCCTCGCTTCGCACCGCGATCCGCAAGGCTCGTGAGGCCGCCGCCGCGGGTGACGCCGAGAAGGCCACCGAGCTGCAGCGCGCCGCCGCGCGTCAGCTCGACAAGGCCGTCTCGAAGGGCGTCATCCACAAGAACGCGGCTGCCAACAAGAAGTCGGCGCTGGCTTCCAAGGTCGGTGCCCTCAAGGGCTGACACTTGATTTGACGCCGGAGGGAACCGAGCGGGCCCTCTCTCATCCGCTCCCAGCCGGCACCCCGGGTTCGTACGCGGCCTGCGTTCGCCACGCGGGTACGAACCCACGAGCTTGATTCGAAGGCCCCGCCTCCCGACCTTCCCCAGGACGGACGGCGGGGCCTTCGGCGTGCACGGCATGTGCCCGCGAAAGGACTCGTCGCCCTACGCCCGGCCCCTGAACCGGGCCGCCCTCGCGACCGTGACGACCGCCTTCTCCAGGGCGTACTCGGGGTCGTCACCACCGCCCTTCACACCCGCGTCGGCCTCGGCCACCGCCCGCAGCGCGACCGCCACGCCCTCCGGCGTCCATCCCCGCATCTGCTGCCGCACCCGGTCGATCTTCCACGGTGGCATGCCCAGCTCCCGGGCGAGATCCGCGGGACGCCCGCCGCGGGCCGACGACAGCTTCCCGATCGCCCGCACCCCCTGCGCGAGCGCACTCGTGATCATCACCGGCGCCACCCCCGTGGCCAGCGACCAGCGCAGCGCCTCCAGGGCCTCCGCGGCACGTCCCTCGACCGCCCGGTCCGCGACGGTGAAGCTCGACGCCTCGGCCCGTCCGGTGTAGTACCGCCCGACCACCGCCTCGTCGATCGTGCCCTCGACGTCCGCGACGAGCTGTGACACCGCGGACGCCAGCTCCCGCAGATCGCTGCCGATCGCGTCGACCAGCGTCTGGCACGCCTCGGGCGTCGCCGAACGCCCCTGGGCGCGGAACTCCCCCCGCACGAACGCCAGCCGGTCCGCCGGCTTGGTCATCTTCGGGCAGGCCACCTCGCGCGCCCCCGCCTTGCGGGCGGCGTCGAGCAGGCCCTTGCCCTTGGCGCCGCCCGCGTGCAGCAGCACGAGGGTGATCTCCTCGGCGGGCGAGGCGAAGTAGCCCTTCAGGTCCTTGATCGTGTCGGCCGCCAGGTCGTGCGCATTGCGCACGACCACGACCTTGCGCTCGGCGAAGAGCGACGGACTCGTCAGCTCGGCGAGCGTGCCGGGCTGCAACTGGTCCGAGGTCAGGTCCCGTACGTCCGTGTCGGCGTCGGCGGCCCGGGCGGCGGCCACCACTTCCTGCACGGCACGGTCGAGCAGCAGGTCTTCCTGGCCCACGGCAAGGGTGACGGGGGCGAGAGGGTCGTCATGCGCGGTCTTCTTGGCCATCACGGAAAGCATCGCACGCGCCGCTGACATCGCGGTCCCGTCGCCGCCCCGCACGACCCCGACCCCAGGATCACCGCACGGCCAACCTCCGGATCACCGCACGCCGACTCCCGCATCACCGCACGGCCAACCCCCGGATCACCGCACGCCGACTCCCGCATCACCGCACGGCCAACCCCCGGATCACCGCACGGACGGGCTACGGCTCCTCCCGCCAGCCGTCCCACTCCCCCACGAACGCGTCCAGCGCCTCCGGGTCGAGCAGTTCCTGCTCGTCCCGCAGCACCACCAGCCACTGCGCATCCTCGGCGTCGTCCTCACCGGCCAGCGCGTCCCGTACGATCCGCGGCACCTCGTCGAGGTCGAACCGCTCCCCGAGCGCCTCCGCCGCCTCTTCCGCGGCGTCGCGGTCGGGCAGCACCAGCACATGTCTCACATCGCTCACGGAGACATCTTCCGCTACGCCGGACACCGCCGACGCCTCGGCACCACCCCGCAGTTCCGGCACGCCCGTGCCGCCGCCGCTCACACCGTGCCGCGCGGGGAACGCGCCGCCGCCCGTGCGTTCCCGGCTCCGCGAACCCGCCTCCCGGTCAGCCGTTCGGGCCGCCCTGCCGCACCGTCGGCACCCGGTCCAGGACGATTCCGAACCGCTCCCGGTACATCTCCAGCACCTCCTCGTCACTCGCCAGGTCCGACACCTCCTTCCGCCCGTCCGGGGTCGTCATCGTGACCCGGCGGCCGCTGAGCGTGATCCGCCCTCCGTCCTCGGTGACCCGGGAACAGACCAACGACCGTACGAAGTGCGAGACCGGCGAGGTGGTGTTCCACCAGGCCCCGGCCACGAAGTCCTCGAGCGTCCGCGGGCGCGTCTCCAGCCGGTACTGCGGTGTGCCGTCCCGCAGCACATCGAGGTCTCCGTAGGCCGCACCCCCGCCTTTTCGGGCCCCCGCCACGTCCGCCCCGGCCTCGATCACCCGGAACGCACCGCCCGGGTCGGGCTGCTCGCCCCGCTCCCCGAACGCCAGCGGATAGTGGCTGTGCGCCCCGAACCCCACATCCACCAGCCAGTCGCCCCCGTCCACCGTCCGCACCCGCAGCGCGAGATGGTCGTACGGCACCCCGAGCCGCCCCTCCTCTCCATACACCCGGGCCGCGAGCAGCGTGACATCGAAGCCGAGCGCCGCCAGCAACGCGCCGAACGCACCGTTGAGTTCGTAGCAGAAGCCGCCCCGGCGAGCCCCGACGATCTTGTCGTACAGCCGCTTCTCCTCCAGCACGATCTCCTCGCCGCGATGGATCGACAGGTTCTCGAACGGGACGGTCTTCAGATGACGGAGTTGCAGCTCGCGCAGCACATCGATGGTGGGCCACGCGGGATGGTCCGCCCCGATTCTGTCGAGGTACGCGTCAACCTGTGCGGAATTCACGACCTCAGTCTCTCGCGGCCCTCAGGTCGCCGCCCGCTCCGGCGACCGCGATCGCCCCGTCCCGGTCCGTCCGCAGCACCAGCGCGCCCTCGCCCCGCAAGGCCGCGACCGTGCTCGGCGCCGGATGGCCGTAGGGGTTGTCCCGGCCGCACGAGATCAGCGCGAGCCTCGGCGCGGCCCTCCGTATCAGCTCGGGATCCTGGTACGCCGACCCGTGGTGGGCGACCTTGAGGACATCCACCGGGCCCAGCCCGGCGCCCGCGGGTGATTCCAACAGCTCCTCCTGCGCGGCGGGTTCCAGGTCACCCAGCAGGAGCAGGGTCAGCCCCGCCGACCGTACGAGCAGGGCGACGCTCGCGTCGTTCGGACCGTCCGGCAAGGGCGCCGGGTCCGGCGGAGGCCACAGCACCCGCCACTCGAGGGCCTCGAGGCGGCGGCGCTCCCCGGCCATGGCGCGCGTCAGCGGAATGTGCCGGGCGGCCGCCCGGGCGCGGACGAACGCCACCTGTTCCGGTGGCTCCTCGAACCCGGTCGTCTCGATAGCGCCCACCGAGCGACCGCGCAGCACCCCCGGCAGCCCCGCCACATGGTCGGCGTGGAAGTGGGTCAGCACAAGCAGCGGGATCCGGGTGACACCGAGCGCGGTGAGGCATCGGTCGACCGGCACCGGGTCGGGACCCGTGTCCACGACCACCGCCGTGCCGTGGCCCGCCGCCAGCACGGTCGCGTCCCCCTGCCCCACGTCGCACATGGCGAACCGCCAGCCGGGCGGCGGCCAGCCGGTGATCACCCGCGTCAGGGGCGGTGGCTGTACCACCACGAGCAGCAGCACGACGACGCAGACCCCGGCCGGCCAGGGGTGCCGGAGAAGCCGCCGCCCGGTGAGGACGACGACCGCCGTCACGGCCGCCAGCAGCATCGCCCCGGCCCAGCTGCCGGGCCAGTCCACCGCACCGCCCGGCAGCGATGCCCCGGTACGCGCGATGCCGGCGATCCACTCGGCAGGCCAACTCGCGCACCACGCCAGCCCCTTGGCGACCGGCATCGCCATCTGCGCCGTCGTCAGCGCGGCGAACCCGAGCACGGTGGCCGGTGCCACGGCGAGCTCCGCGAGCAGGTTGCACGGCACCGCGACAAGACTCACACGCGACGACAGCACCGCGACGACCGGCGCGCACAGCGCCTGGGCGGCGGCCGCGGCGGCCGATGCCTCGGCCAGTCGCGGCGGCACACCGCGCAGCCGCAATGCCGCGCTCCAGCGCGGGGCGACCGTGAGCAGGGCACCGGTCGCCAGCACGGAGAGCAGGAAACCGTAACTCCGGGCGAGCCAGGGGTCCCAGAGCACGAGCAGCAGCACCGCCGTGGCCAGCGCGGGAATCAGGGACCGGCGGCGCCCGGTCGCGAGGGCGAGCAGGGTGATCGCCCCGCAGGCCGCGGCCCGCAGCACACTCGGGTCGGGCCGGCACACGACCACGAACCCGAGCGTGAGCGCACCGCCGAGCAGCGCCGTGCCCCGCAGCGGGATACCGAGCCGAGGCGCCAGTCCGCGCCGCTCGGCGCGCTGCGCCAGACCGGCCGGGCCGACGACCAGGGCCAGGAGGATAGTGAAGTTGCCCCCGCTCACCGCGAGCAGATGCGCGAGGTCCGTCCGCTTGAAGGCGTCGTCCAGCTCGGGCGGAACCCGCGAGATGTCCCCGACGACCAGTCCGGGCAGCAGCGCCCGCGCGTCCGGGCCGAGCCCGTCACTGGCCGCACGCAGCCCGGCCCGCATCCGTCCCGCCCACCGTTGCGTCCCGGGCGGGCCGCCCACCACCTGGGGCGGTGCCCCGGCCCGTACGCGCACCACGGCGGCGATGTGATCACCTCCGGTCAGCGCCGGTGCCAGCCGGGCGGCCACCCGTACCCGAGTGGAGGGCAGCAGGGCCAGCCACGGCGACCGCGCGGCTCCCTCGGCGACACCCACCGAACCGCCTGGGCCCGCACGGGTGTTCAGGTCGACGACCATCAGCACCGGCGTCCGGACCGTCATCACGGTCCCGTCCGCCTTGGTCAACCGCCGCACCTCCCCGTCGAGCAGCACGGCGGTCGGAGCCGTGTGGTCCCCCGTGATCCCGGGTCTGCTGAGCCGTGGGTCGGAGGTGACCTCGATGTCCGCGGTGACCTGCGCGCGCTGACCCGCAAGGGCGGGAACGGGCCCTCGTCGCAGATCCGCACCCTGCAAGCCTGCGGAGGCCGCCGCGGCCGCCACGCACAGCAGCGTCGCGGCCGCGGACACCGTCGACCACGGGCCCCGGGGCCGAGGCCCGTCCCCGGCCTGACTCCGTCGCCCCGCCAGCAACGCTCCGGCCACCACCAGGGCGACGACCACCGCACCGGTGACCTGGTCGGCCGGGGCGCCCAGAGCCCAGGCGGCCGCTACCCAGGCCCCCACCGCGGGCGCCACCAGCCGCAGGTCCACCGGCCCCTCCTGCCGGGCATGCGTCTCTCCGAGCCCCCCACGGGCCGCATCGCGCACGGCCGAGGATGCGGGGCCGTCCGGCTCTGGTGACGCCGTCCCCGGACCGGCCGTGGCCGGGTCGCTCGGCGGCGCGCTTGGGACGGCCGGTGCGCGTTCGCTCGGCGGTGTCCTCCGACCGCGTGTGCCGTGGTCTTCCGGGGGCGTCATGGCCGGACGAGATTCCGCAGGTCGGCGAAGCGGCGCTCGCCGATGCCGTTGACGTTGCGGAGTTCGTCGACCGAGCGGAAACCGCCGTGCTGGGAGCGGTAGTCGATGATGTGCTGCGCCAGCACGGGTCCCACCCCGGGCAGTGTGTCGAGCTGGTCCACGGTCGCCGTGCCGAGGGAGACCGGATCTGCGGGTGCCGCCGCCGTGGCGGAGCGACCGGCGCCCGGGGCCGCCGGGCCCGTGCCCGGCGCGGGTGCGGGGCCGCCCACGACGATCTGCTCTCCGTCCACCAGCAGACGGGCTCGGTTGAGGGCGTCGGTGTCCGTGCCCGGGCGCGCTCCGCCCGCCGCCCGCAGGGCGTCCGCGACCCGGGACCCGGCCGGGAGCCTCAGCAGCCCGGGCCTGCGCACCTTGCCGGTGACATCCACGACGACCGCCGCGCCCGCCGCCCCGGCACCGCCCGCAGGGCGGGGACCGGGCGAAGCTCCGGGTGCCGTCGGCCGCTTGGCTTCGAGCGCGCCCGGCGCTCCGTACCGCGCCGCCGCCCGTACCACCTCCGGAGCCCGCACCTGTTGCGGGCGGCCGGACCAGAAGTGCTGCGCGGCGAAGAGCACGGCCACCACGAGCAGCACCCCCAGCGCGGCCACGCTCCTGCGCTCCAGACCGCACCTCGACTGCATCCACAGCGGCATCCGCTCCCGCAGGACCGGCCCGACCCGCTTCCGCCACGCCACGCCGGCCACCGCGCGCTCAGGGGCCGCCGCAGGGCCGTCGCCCTCGCGGATGTCCCGCGGAATGTCCGCGTCCCGGCCCACCCCCGGCGGCCCGTTTCCCCAAGCCTTGCCATCCGTGGGCCCTGGAGCGAAGAGTGCCTCGGCGCGCAGGCGCAGTGCGTCGGCCGACGGGGTCCTGTGGTGCCGTCGTGGATGTCCCCGCGTACGGCGCAGCCGGTGGCGTGTGCGGCCGTCGGAACCGGGGCTGCGGCCCGGCCCACTGGTGGAGACAGCTGTGCGTGAACGTGATCGAAGTGCCATGCGCCGAGGATCGGGCAAACCACCACCCTCGCGATGATCTTGGTCAATACCCGGGGAAAACCTGCCGGTTGTGGATAACTCCGTCACCCACAGGAGGAGCAGTCACCAACGATCGCCCACGCGAGCGCAAAGTCACCGCGGCGACACCACGGCCCCGAGCAGTCCGGGCCCCGTGTGCGCCCCGATCACCGCACCGACCTCGCTGACATGCAGATCGGCCAGCCCGGGAACCCGTGCCCGCAGACGGTCCGCGAGGGCCGACGCCCGTTCGGGGGCGGCGAGATGGTGGACCGCGATGTCGACCTGTCCCCTGCCCGCGCGCTCCGCCACGATCTCCTCGAGGCGGGCGATCGCCTTGGACGCCGTGCGCACCTTCTCCAGCAGTTCGATACGTCCGCCGTTCAGCTGGAGCAGCGGCTTCACCGCGAGGGCGGAGCCCAGCAGCGCCTGTGCGGCCCCGATCCGGCCGCCCCGCCGCAGATAGTCCAGCGTGTCGACGTAGAAGTAGGCGGAGGTGTCCGCGGCTCTCTTCTGCGCGGCGGTGACCGCGTCGTCGACCGTACCGCCGGCCTCCGCGGTCTCCGCTGCGGCCAGCGCACAGAAGCCGAGGGCCATCGCCACCATCCCGGTGTCCACCACCCGCACCGGCACCGGGGCGTCACGGCCGGCGAGCACGGCGGCGTCGTACGTACCGGAGAACTCGGAGGACAGGTGCAGCGAGACGATGTCGCTCGCGCCTCGCTCGGCCACCTGGCGATAGGTTTCGGCGAACTGCTCGGGGCTGGGCCGGGAAGTGGTGACGGACCGTCGCTTCTGCAGGGCCTCGGCGAGGGAGCGGGCCGAGATCTCGGTCCCCTCCTCGAGCGCCTGGTCACCCAGTACCACGGTGAGCGGCACCGCGGTGATGCCGTGGCGCTCCATCGTCCGCGGCGGCAGGTAGGCCGTTGAATCGGTGACGATAGCGACATGGCGGGACATGAGCTGGAGGTTACCTGCCGGAACGCGCGCGCGGCAGCCCGGCCCCTCCGAGCTGGTCGTACCTTGGCGTAATCATGTGGTGCTCTCGGGTCGGGGCTTCTTCTGCCAGGGGTACGCGGCCCGCTGTCCGGGCGGGCTCAGAGACGGCCTGGAGGGCGGGGCCGCATCGTGCGCCGCACGGGACTCGGGCGTCTCCGGCCAGGCCTGGCCGTCGGCGGCCGCGGGCTCGGGCGCCGGCGCCGGCGCCTGCGGCCAGGGCGAAGCCGACGGCGTCGGCCGCTCCTTGGTCCAATGGCGCAGAGCACCCGCCTCCACGTCGATCTGCGCGCTCAGGGTGTCCAGGTCGTCGTCCGCGAACCTGCGTGCCCGGTCGTGTGCCGCCCACCGCAGCGCGTCCGCGGACCGGGTGATCCGCTCGGTGCGCTCGCGCAGATCGGGCAGGCGGGCGGCGAGCGTGCCCCGGTCCGGCTCGGTCTCCAGGCGCCGTAGCTCGGCGTCCAGTTCGTGTCCGTGGGCGCCGAGGCGCTCGAAGAGGCCCAGCGACTCCTTCAGCGACTCGTCCTCGGCGACACCCGCGTGCAGCGCGTCCTGCGTGGCCCGCATGGACGTGCGCAGCGTCAGGCGGAGCTGGGCGAGTTCACCGGCGGGACCCGGCTGGGCGAGGGTCCTGGCACGCAGGGTGGTGTCCTCGACCGTGCGGCGGGCCTGCGCGATCGTCCGGTCCACGCCGCGTTTGGCCGCACGGACCGCCTTCACCGTCGCATACACCCCGAGGGCGACGCTCAGCAGGAACAGGAGCGCGATGACGGTCAAGACGGCTTCCACGACGCTCCTCCTCCGGCCGGCCATGACGGTGGCTGCACCGTTCTTCCACGGTAAACGCAGCGGGCAGGCCCAGGGTTCCGTCGGAACCCCGAACCTGCCCGTAGGGGACTACCCCGACCTCGGCGACACAGCCGCCCAGGCGCTACGCCGTGACGATGTTCACCAGCTTCGGCGCGCGCACGATCACCTTGCGGATCGCGGCACCACCCAGCGCGGCGACCACCTTCTCGTCGGCCAGCGCCGCCTTCTCCAGCTCCTCCTCCACGATCGAGGGGGAAACCTCCAGGCGCGCCTTGACCTTGCCCTTGACCTGGACCACGCAGGTCACGGTCTCGTCCACGACGTACGCCGGGTCGGCGACCGGGAAGTCCCGGTGGACGACCGAGTCGGTGTGGCCCAGCCTGCTCCACAGCTCCTCGGCGATGTGCGGGGCCAGCGGCGCGATCAGCAGCACCAGGGTCTCGGCGACCGGACGCGGCACCGGGCCGCCCGCCTTCGTCAGGTGGTTGTTCAGCTCGGTGATCTTGGCGATGGCCGTGTTGAACCGCAGGCAATCCAGATCCTGGCGCACGCCGTCGATCGCCTTGTGCAGGGCGCGCAGGGTGTCCTCGTCGGGCTCGGCGCCGGCGACGGTGACCTCGCCGGTGGCCTCGTCGACGATGTTGCGCCACAGTCGCTGGAGCAGCCGGAACTGGCCCACGACGGCGCGCGTGTCCCACGGCCGAGACACGTCCAGCGGGCCCATCGCCATCTCGTACAGGCGCAGCGTGTCGGCACCGTACTCGGCGCAGATCTCGTCCGGCGTGACGGCGTTCTTCAGGGACTTGCCCATCTTGCCCAGCAGACGGGAGACCTTCTCGCCCTGGTAGTAGTACGCCCCGTCGCGCTCCTCCACCTCGGCCGCCGGCACCGCGATGCCGCGGCTGTCGCGGTAGACGTAGGCCTGGATCATGCCCTGGTTGAACAGCTTGTGGAACGGCTCGGGCGACGAGATGTGGCCCAGGTCGAACAGGACCTTGGACCAGAAGCGCGCGTACAGCAGGTGCAGCACGGCGTGCTCGGCGCCGCCGACGTACAGGTCGACGCCGCCGTGCGGCATGCCCTCGCGCGGGCCCATCCAGTAGCGCTCGGTCTCCGGGTCGACCAGCTTCTCGCTGTTGTGCGGGTCCAGGTAGCGCAGTTCGTACCAGCAGGAACCGGCCCAGTTGGGCATGGTGTTGGTCTCGCGGCGGTACTTCTTCGGCCCGTCGCCCAGGTCCAGGGTGACGTTGACCCACTCCTCGTTGCGCGACAGCGGGGTCTCGGGCCGGGTGTCCGCGTCGTCCGGGTCGAAGGTGCGCGGCGAGTAGTCCTCGACCTCGGGCAGCTCCAGCGGCAGCATCGACTCGGGCAGCGCATGGGCGACGCCGTCCTCGTCGTAGACGATCGGGAAGGGCTCGCCCCAGTAGCGCTGGCGGCTGAACAGCCAGTCGCGCAGGCGGAAGTTGACGGTGCCCTGGCCGATGCCCTTGCGCTCCAGCCATTCGGTGATGCGCGCCTTGGCGTCGGCGACGTTCAGGCCGTCCAGGGACACGCTCTCACCGGAGGAGTTCACGATCTTCGCCTCGTACGCGACGAAGGCGTCGTCCCAGGTCGCGGGGTCGGTGCCGCGGCCGTCAGTGGGTTCGACGACACAGCGCATCGGCAGCTCGAAGGCGCGCGCGAAGGCGAAGTCGCGGCTGTCGTGCGCCGGGACGGCCATGATCGCGCCGGTGCCGTAGCCCATCAGCACATAGTCGGCGATGAAGACGGGGATCTTCTCGCCGCTGACCGGGTTGGTGGCGTACGCGCCCGTGAAGACGCCGGTCTTGTCCTTGGCCTCGGCCTGCCGCTCGACATCGGACTTCGAGGCGGCCTGGGCACGGTAGGCGGCGACGGCCTCGGCGGGCGTGGCGTGGCCGCCGGTCCACACCTCGTGCGTGCCCTCGGGCCACGCCTCGGGGGTGAACTTCTCGACCAGCGGGTGCTCCGGCGCCAGCACCATGTAGGTGGCGCCGAACAGGGTGTCCTGGCGCGTGGTGAAGATCGTGACGGCTTCGCCGTCGATCGGGAAGTCGACGCGGGCGCCCTCGGAGCGGCCGATCCAGTTGCGCTGCTGGAGCTTGATGGCCTCGGGCCAGTCCAGCCCGTCCAGGTCCTCCAGCAGCCGGTCGGCGTAGGCCGTGATGCGCATGTTCCACTGGCGCAGGTTGGCCTTGAAGACGGGGAAGTTGCCGCGCTCGGAGCGGCCGTCGGCGGTGACCTCCTCGTTCGCCAGGACGGTGCCCAGGCCGGGGCACCAGTTGACGGGCGAGTCGGAGGCGTAGGCCAGGCGGTACTCGCTCAGGATGTCGGCGCGCTCGGCGGCGCTCAGCTCGTTCCACGCCCGCGTGGTGCCCGGGACCGCGCGCTCACCCGACTCGAACTGGGCGATCAGCGCGGAGATCGGGCGGGCCTTGCGGGCCTCCTCGTCGTACCAGGAGTTGAAGATCTGCAGGAAGATCCACTGGGTCCACTTGTAGTAGTCCGGGTCGATCGTGGCGAACGACCGGCGCTTGTCGTGCCCCAGACCCAGCCGGCGCAGCTGCGCCTTCATGTTCTCGATGTTGGCCTCGGTGGACACGCGCGGGTGCGTGCCGGTCTGCACGGCGTACTGCTCGGCGGGCAGGCCGAAGGCGTCGAAGCCCAGGGTGTGCAGGACGTTGTGGCCGGTCATGCGCTGGAACCGGGCGAAGACGTCGGTGGCGATGTACCCCAGGGGGTGGCCGACGTGCAGGCCCGCGCCGGACGGGTACGGGAACATGTCCATGATGTACTTCTTGGGCCGCGCCACCAGCTCGGGGTCGCCGGCCAGGTCACCCTCGGGGTTCGGCGCCTCGTAGGTGCCATCCGCGTCCCAGAAGTCCTGCCAGCGTGCCTCGATGTCGGCCGCCATGGCGGCCGTGTAGCGGTGCGGCGCTGCCTCCGCCGACGCGGCGGCGGTGGCAGCGGGGTTCGTCTCGCTCATGATCCTCAAAGCTCCATCGATCGTCTCTGCCGGCGGCTGCGACATCCAAGAAACGAAAAATCCCCTCGCACAGGAGGGGACGCCGCGCCGATGCCGACCGTCCGGTGCACCGGCGGTCGGGACTGATCAGCGCGGCCCGCTAAGCAGAAGGCGTACGGCACGCATGGCGTCAGGGTACCCCAGCGTCCGAGCGTGTCGCGACGGACTTCGGACGGCGCCCCCGGCGGCGAAGCGGCACACCCGGGCGCGAAGGCGACTGAACCCAACGCGGTGCGAAACCGTACTCACTTACCGACGGTCGAGTTGTGAAGGTCCAGAAAAGCTGAACAACGTTCAATGTTACTTCGCGTAACAACAGCTAATCGGACATCACGACCGCCCCGTTGCCCTCAGATAACAACCCAATAACTCAAACCTCGTACCGCTCGGTTTGGAGCCCCTTTAGAGTGCGGCAGCGGGACCGCCTTCCCGAAACTGTTCGGAGTTGCCCCCATGAACCCTCCACGTAGTAACAGCTCGCTCCCCAAGCCGGGCCGCTCGGCCTACGGCGTGGCGTCGGCTGTGGTACTGCTGCTCATACCCGTCATCGTGCTCGCCGGCGGAAACGCAGTCCGGGACTTCCTCAACTTCGGAGCGGGTGTCCTCTCGCTCGTCTCCCTCAGCTGCTCGGTGATCTGGGGGCTCGTCGCCCAGGACCGGATCTTCCTCAACATCCGCCAGCGGATCGTGGCGCAGGCCGTGCACCGGACGACCGCGGTGGCCTCGATCGCGTTCCTCCTGGTGCACATCACGGTCAAGCTGGCACTCGGCCACACCGTGCTGATCGCCGCGCTGATCCCCTTCAGCCTGGGCGTCAGCGGCTCGGCCGGACTCATCGGCCTGGGCTCCCTGGCGGGACTCCTCATGATCTTCGTGGGCGTCACCGGCGCCCTGCGGAGCAACTTCGCCTCCCCGGCACCGGTCGCCGCGCGCTGGCGGGCGATGCACATGCTGGCCTACCCGTCCTGGTGCGCGGCGCTGATCCACGGCCTGTTCGCGGGACGCGCGGCGAAGCCGTTCTTCATGGTGTCGTACGAGCTGTGCCTGCTCGGGGTCATGGTGGCGCTGGGACTGCGCGCGGCCCCGCGCCCGTTCAAGCGCAAGGTGGCCGACCGCGTCTTCGCGGTCATCGGGACCGGCGACCGGCCGGGGCGTGACGAGCTGGAGGCCAGCCGCGCCCGTAACGCGGAGGCCGCGGCCGCCCTGGCGGGCTTCGGAGCGCGCTCTGCGGGCCGCGGTGGCACCGATGCGGGCCTGATCCCTCCGCAGCCCTCCTCGCCCCGCTATGAGGCCCCTGGGGCCCGCACCATGACCCCCGAGCCGGGCAACGGCTTCGCGGCCGCCTACCGGGCCGTGTCGGGCACCACGCGCGCGCAGGGCCCGATGACACCCGACGCGACCCGGCGCATGGACCTGCCCCTGGACATGCAGGCCACCGAGGCGATGCCCCGGGTCGACGGCGCCGGCAGCACCTCCGGCAGCTGGCCGATCCCCTCGCCGCCGCCCGTGGGCGAGGCGCCCCCCTCGGCGTACGACCCGTTCCAGGACACCGGCTACACCGCCCCGGTCAACGGCTACACCGCCCCGGCCTACGGCAATTCGGGATACAACGCGTACGGCGCGAGTGACATGTACGACACAGGTGAGACGAACGCCGCCTACGGCACGTACAACTCGAACAACACGTACAACAGCGGTCCCGCGACGGAAACGCTTCCTGGCGCCTACGAGACGCCGGGAACCGGCGAACCCTGGAACGCGCCTTCCGGAGGCTTTTAAGTGAACGAGGCCCTGCCCGACGTCCCAGAGGTCCGCGTGGTCGGGCTTCCGCAGCTCACGTCGGGCTTCGACCTTGTCGAGAGACTCGACCTGCCGATGCACCTCAAGGTGCACGGCCCCCTCGAGCCCATGGGCGGCGAGCAGCTCGCACAGCTGGCCGAGCAGATCTCCCTGAAGGGGCGCGGCGGCGCCGGCTTCCCCTTCCACAAGAAGCTGCGGTCGGTCGCCGAATCGGCGATCCGCCGTGGCGTCCGGCCCGTGGTGGTCGTCAACGGAAGCGAGGACGAGCCGGCCTGCCGCAAGGACACGGTGCTGATCAACCGTGCCCCGCACCTCATCCTGGACGGTGCCCTGCTGGTCGCCGAAGCCCTCGGCGCACGCCAGCTCGTGGTGGGCGTGACCCGGGCCTCCACGGAGCGCTCGATGGAGCAGGCGCTGGCCGAGCGCGGTCTGAGCGACCGGCGTGGCGCGCCCATACGCGCGCGTGTGCAGCGCAACCCGGTGCGCATGGTCACCGGCGCCGCCGCCTCGCTGATCCGTTCCATCGACGGTGGGCCGGCCATCCCGCCCGGACGCAAGACCAGCGCCTCGCAGAGCGGTGTGGGCGGCGCGCCCACGCTGCTGTCGAACGCCGAGACGTTCGCCCAGCTGGCGATCGCCGCCCGCATCGGCGCCGAGCGCTACGGCAACACGGGTCTGTACGACGAGCCCGGCACCGTCATGCTCACCGTCTCCGGCGCCGTCAACCGCCCCATGGTGATCGAGGTCCCGACGGGTGTGCCGCTGCGGTACGTGCTCCAGCTGGCGGGCGCCCCGCCGGTCCCACAGGGCGTGCTGACCGGTGGCTACCACGGCAAGTGGATCGACGCGCAGACGGTCAACGAGGCGATCGTCTCGCGCAACTCCCTGGACGCCGTCGGCGGCTCGCTCGGTGCCGGCGCGATCCTGCCCATCAGCCAGGAGACCTGCCCGCTCGGTGAGTCCCTGCAGGTGGCCAAGTGGCTGGCCGAGGAGAGCGCGGGCCAGTGCGGTCCCTGCTACCTCGGACTGCCCGCCGCGGCACGCGGCATGGAGGACATCCTCAACGGCGGCGGTCCGGCCGCCCTGGAGGCCCTCAAGCAGGTCGCCAAGGCCGTGAAAAGGCGTGGAGCCTGCTCACACCCGGACGGCTCGGCGATGTTCCTGGAATCGACCATCAAGGCCTTCACGGACGACCTGGCGGCGCATGTCCTCGGCAACGGCTGTGGCAGACCCGTGGAGGGCGTGCTGCCGCTCTTCGAGGGCGGTCGGGCCCCCACGGGGATCCCGGGCGGCGGCCAGGCCGAGCCCGAGGCGGGCGCCAGCCGGCAGAAGATCTACGTCGACTGGACGCTGTGCCGCGGTCACGGACTGTGTGCGGACATCCTTCCGGAGGTGTTCGAACTGGGCGCCGACGGCTTCCCGACGGTCGCGCAGGCCGCGGTGCCGCTGTATGCGGAGGCGAAGGCTCTACGGGCCGTGCGCCGCTGTCCCGCGCTGGCGCTGCGGATCGAGGAGGACACCCGATCCTCCGCGCCGTCCCGCAGCAACCTCCCGGTGCTGTCGCAGGGCCGCGGGCGCCGGGCCCTCGGCCGCTGAGGCGTCGGCTCGGCCACCGACCGAGACATCGACGGCGGGCCACCCCCCTCGGGGCGGCCCGCCGTCGGCGCTTGTGTGAGTCCCCAGGCCTTGCAGGGCCCGTACGACGAAGGCGGTCCATCCGATCGGATGGACCGCCTTCAAGTCCTGTGGAGCTAAGGAGAATTGAACTCCTGACCTCCTGCATGCCATGCAGGCGCTCTACCAACTGAGCTATAGCCCCTTGCGGCCACGCGGCAGAGCCGCATGCTGACCGTGTCGCCCGGTTTCCCCGGCGGCGACGCCAACATTACACGGTCCACCGGGTGAAACACCAAATCGTTTCCCCCGGCACGCGGACGGCCGCCCCCGGGCCACCTCCGCGCTTGTACCGAGGCCCAGGGTCAGGCCGTGGCGAACGAGTAGAAGCGCTTGAGCGTGCAGTGCTCGTCGAGGAGGCGGCCGTAGATCGGCTCGCCCTCCAGCTCCCGGTAGGTCTCGATCGGGTCGCCTTTTATGATCAGCGCCCGCGCGCATTCCTCGCACCAGTACTGGTAGTCCGGGTTGACCGGTTCCATGTCCCGGACGATCGGTGTGCCGCTGCCACACCAGTCGCACTTTCGCCTGTGTGCACCCATCGATCAGCTCCAGCTGTGGCCGCAGGCCGTGCACACGTAGGAGATGCCGCCGTTGTCGCCGAGGACCTGGGCGACGTGGGACGAGCCGCAGGAAGGGCAGTCGAGGAGGATGCCATTCCGACGTGTCACCGCCACTGCGAGGACATCGTGGACCTCCCGGCGGATGCTCCAAGGCATCGCTACTCCCTCCCGTCGGGCCGCGCCCCCTTCCGGCCGTTTGATTCTGCCACGGCCGGACCAATACGGTCAGCGACGCCTTCGTACCAGTCCGGACACGGGCCCCCGGCATGGCCGTCGAGGCCAGCGCGTACATGCACAGGGGGAGCGCGTCCGAAGAGGTATACGCCGTGGGGGCCCCAAGTGACTCAAGCGGGTCGAAGAACAGTGTGCCGCAGACCACGAGTCCGATGCCCGGGTGGCGCAGCATCAACTTCCCCGGATCCGCGATGAGTCGGCAGGCCGGCGAAGCCGCCGTGAACCGCGCGGGCCGAGGGACTGCCGCCACGGCACGGATTACTCTATTCGGTGACATAAAGTGCGAATAGTTCGCTATAGCTATATATCGTGCACCCGTGACAAGCGGCAGAAGTGCAGTGCCCCTGGCGGTGGGCGCCCTCCTCACGGCCGGGACGATCACCGCGCTCGGCGCCGCACCGGCCGGCGCGCGGGACGCCGCGGACAGCACGGACACCCGGGTGAGGTTCGAGGTGATCGCGCCGGGAGGCCTGTACGTGTCCGCCCCCCCGTGCGGCCCTGTTGTCCGACGCACGTCCGGGAACCACGACGGCCGGCCGCCTCGGCGAGGTGCGCGTCACCGACGAGCGTGCCGCACGGGATGCCGACTGGATCGCCACCGTCACTCTGAGCCAGGACTTCAGGGCCGGTTCACGAGGCCCGCACGGGAGGATCTCGGGAGGCCACGTGGTGTACCGCCCCGGAGCGGCCATCGACCAGTCCAGCGGGCCGTTCACTCCGGGTGACCCCGGGACTCTCGCCACCTTCCGTACGGCATTCAGCCATCCCGACGGCTCCGGCAGCAACTCCGTCGCCTGGAACCCCACCTTGAAAGTCCACGTGCCCACAGCCGCAGTGGCCGGTTTCTATCGGGGCGTGGTGACGCATTCAGTAGCTTGATCCCCGCGGGCGCGCCCATGTTCCGGACTTCCGGAAAATGGGAAATTTATTTCCGGACCGCCAAAAAAGCGGGAATCGATTGCACATGCAATAAGAATGCGACACGCGCGATTTCACTTTCGGATATCACGCCGGCGTAGTGACAATGCCCCTGAATCGATCTTCGAGTCATCGCAGGTGATCTTGGCGTCTTGGCGCACGCCGGGCGTCTTCATCTCAGACGCGGAGGTCTCCGTGCTCGGATATCTGGCTTGTCGGCCGGAAGTGGGTGGCCGCTCCGAAAGGCAGCCTGGCAGACGGCCTGCCGGATGGTTCAGACGGCGGTCCGTGGTGGGTCTGGTGGCGCTGGTCTCGCTGACCCTGCCCGTGGTCGCCGCACCTTCCGCAGTCGCCGATCCCTCGGACTTTCTCTACGTGGCCAATTCCACCGACGGCACCGTTTCGGTGATCAACACCACGAACGACACTGTCGGTGGCACAACCATCAGCGTGGGCGCCAACCCCCGAGGGGTGGCCGTGGCTCCCAACGGCACCAAGGCCTATGTCAGCAACAACGGCTCCAACAACGTGTCGGTGATCAACACCGCCGACAACACGGTCAGCGCCAACATCGCCGTCGGCAACGGCCCCCGAGGGGTGGCCGTCACCCCCGACGGCGCGAAAGCCTATGTGGTCAATTCCGATGACGGCAATGTCTCGGTGATCAACACCGCGACGGACAGCGTCACCGGCACCATCACCGTCGGCACGACCCCCGTCGGGGTGGCCGTGACTCCCGACGGGACCAGGGCCTACGTCGCCAACCTCAGCGGCAACAGCGTGTCGGTGATCGACACCGCGACCGACACGGTCAGCAGCACCGTCACCGTCGGCAGCAACCCCTCCACGGTGGCCGTGACCCCCAATGGCGCCAAGGCCTACGTCACGAACAACACGTCGAAGGGCGTATCGGTGACCAATACCGCCACCAACGCGGTCAGCACCACCATCAGCGTGGGCGCCAACCCCCGAGGGGTGGCCGTGGCTCCCAACGGCGCCAAGGCCTATGTCGTGAACAACGGCGCGAACAGCGTGTCGGTGACCAACACCACCACCGACGCCGTCTCGTCCACCATCACCACCAACATCGGCACCGGACCGAGTGGGGTGGCCTTCGCCGGGAAAGGCCCTTGCCTTGCGGGGAGGAGCGCCTGGAGACCCGGGCGGACGCCTTGCGCGGTTGGCTGACGTCAACTGCCCAAGGCGGCAAGGCACTCCGGCATGAAAAAATCCCGCCCCTCGAGGGACGGGATCTTCTGTATCGATCGGTGACACCCGAGAGTGTCGACCCGTGGAGCTAAGGAGAATTGAACTCCTGACCTCCTGCATGCCATGCAGGCGCTCTACCAACTGAGCTATAGCCCCTTGCGCCACGCGGCGGAGCCGCATGGTTTTTCGCCCCGCTCGGCGGGGCGAACAAGAAGAACTTTAGCCTGCGACCTGCCAGAAAGTGAAATCCGGGTCCGGCACCTCGTGAGGAGGTGTCAGTCGTCGTCGCCGAGGACCGGTTCCGGCAGGGTGCCCGCGTTGTGTTCCAGGAGGCGCCAGCCGCGCGCGCCTTCGCCGAGGACCGACCAGCAGCAGTTCGAGAGACCGCCGAGGCTCTCCCAGTGGCGGGCCTCCAGGCCGAGCAGACGGCCGATGGTCGTACGGATCGTGCCGCCGTGGCTGACGACCACGAGGGTGCCGTCCTCGGGGAGCTTCTCGGCATGTCGCAGCACCACGGGGGCGGCGCGGTCGGCGACCTCGGTCTCCAGTTCGCCGCCGCCGCGGCGGACGGGCTCGCCGCGCTTCCAGGCGGCGTACTCCTCTCCGTACCGGGAGATGATCTCCTCGTGGGTCAGCCCCTGCCAGACGCCCGCGTACGTCTCCCGCAGGGCCTCGTCCAGGACGACCTCCAGCCCGGTGAGGGCGGCCAGCTCGGCGGCCGTGCGGGCGGCTCGTTTGAGATCGGAGGCGACGATGGCGTCCGGCTTCAGGGAGGCGAGCAGGCGGGCGGAACGGCGGGCCTGGCCCACGCCGGTCTCGGTCAGATCGACGTCCGTGGAGCCCTGGAAGCGGCGCTCCACGTTCCACGACGTCTGGCCGTGGCGCCACAGGATGATGCGGCGGCCCCGGCCCTTTCCCCCGGCCTCGGCGCCCGGGGCGGTCACCGCAGCTCCCCGCCCAGCTCGGCGTTCAGCTCTGCGGCGTCCCCGGCGGCCTGGAGCCGGGCGTGCTCCTCGGCCTTGCCGCGGGTGGCCTTGGCGTCGGCGGGCAGCTCCAGCTCGGGGCAGTCCTTCCACAGCCGCTCCAGGGCGTAGAAGACGCGCTCCTCGCTGTGCTGGACGTGCACGACGATGTCGACGTAGTCCAGCAGGACCCAGCGGGCCTCGCGGTCGCCCTCGCGGCGGACCGGCTTGGCGCCGAGTTCCTTGAGCAGCCGCTCCTCGATCTCGTCGACGATCGACTTGACCTGGCGGTCGTTGGGTGCGGAGGCCAGCAGGAAGGCGTCCGTGATCGACAGCACGTCGCTGACGTCGTAGGCGATGATGTCGTGCGCGAGCTTGTCGGCGGCCGCCTGGGCGGCGGTGTTGATGAGCTTGAGAGAGCGGTCCGTGGCGGTCACTACAAGGCTTTCGGTCGGCGGTCGGTGATACCTCAAGGGTCTCACGGACCGCCGACGGCACCCCATGTGATTAACGGGGCACTCCTCGCGCGCGGTGTGTGGCCCGTGTCACGAGGTCGCCCTGTAGTTCTGGCCCAGCAGGACGGAGACGTTGGCGTTCGAGGTGACCTTGCCCTTCTGCACGGCGCCGGCGGGCAGGCCCAGGGTCTTGGCGACCTCGATCGCGTTCTCCTTGTCACCGTCGTCGGCGTAGGTGATCCGGGACAGCGCCTGGGCGGCCGCGCTGCCGGCGTCGATAAAGGTGTAGCCGCCGTTGACGAGGACGACGCGGGCCTGTTCCGCGGCGGCCTTGGAGCCGGTGGCGTTCTGGATGCCGACCCGCACGGCGTCGCCTGCCTGGGGGCTCTTCACGGTGCCGCCGAGCAGGGTCCTGACCACGGTGTCGGTGGCCTTCTCGCCGACGGTGCCGTCGGACTGGACCGGCATCAGCGCGGTCTTGTAGGCGCCCTCCTTGGCACGGTCGGCGAGTTTGGCGAGGAAGCTGCCGAGGTCCTTGTCGTTCAGGGGAGGGTCGAGGATCTGGGCGAGCGTCTGCACGGTGGTCGTCGCGGCCTGCGGGTCCGAGGACATCTTGCGCAGCACGCCCTGCATCACCTGGCCGAACCGCTCCAGCTGGGCGTCCTGGGACTCGCCGGGGGCGCGGTAGGTGGCGTAGGCGACGGCCATCTTGCCGCTGAGGGTCTGGTCCTGCCCCTTGTGGACGAGGGGGGTGCCGCCCTTCTTCTTGGCGGCGGGGTCGGGGACGTCGGTGTCGGTGGTGACCTCGATGTTGCCGACGAGTTCGACGAGATTGTTGAGGTAGGGCGTGTCGAGACGCCAGGAGCCCTCGATCCTGGTGCCGAGGACGGAGTCGATGGCGTCGCTGGTGCCGGAGGAGCCGTCGTCGGAGACCGACTTGGCGAGGGTGGTCGTGGTGCCGTCGTCGGAGGTCAGCGCGAGGGAGTTGGGCAGCAGGACGGTGGCGCCCTGCTTGAGGGTGGTGTTGTCGACGAGCAGGGCGGTGGAGGTGCCGCCGCCCTTGGTGTTGTGCAGGTGGACGACGAGCACGTCGCGGCTCTGGGCGGCCGTGGCCGGGGTCGTGGCGGACTTGCCGCCGGAGGAGGTGCCGGGCAGCTTGCCCGCGTACCAGAGGTAGCCGACGCCGCCGACGGCCGCCAGGGCGAGGACGACGGCGAGGGCGACGATCCGGCTGCGGGCGCGGCGCTTGGCCTCCTCGCGGCGCTCGGTGCGGTTCTCGGTGAACTTCAGCCAGTCGATGACGTCTTCGGAGTCGCCGTCGGGCTCCTCGACGAAGGCGAACTGCTCGGTGTGGTAGTCGCGGTCGCCGTGCGGCCCCTGCGGGGCGGTCCCGGTCCGTCCCGCCTTGTCGGCGTCGGCGGCACCGGACGGGGCGCCGGCGTGGCCGGTGCCGCCGTCGGCCGGCCTCGCCTGCTGGGGGATGTAGGCGGTCTGTTCGGCAACGCGCGGCGGGTGTCCGGAGGTTGAGGTCCGGCCGTACGGGTCGTAGCCGCCGGCCGTCGTGGTGCCGTACGGGGCGTAGGGGTCGTACGGGGCGGCGGGGGGCTGGGTACCGGTGTCGTGAGAGGACACGGGCTGGTGCTGACCGGTGTGATACGGCGGCACGGGCTGCTGCTGTTGGCCGCTTCCGTAGGGGTCGTAGCCATAGCCCTGGGGCTGCTGGTGCTGTTGCGCGCCGTAGGGGTCGTAGCCCTGCGGGGTGCGCTGCGCCGGCACCTGCCGGTACACAGGCTGCCCGAACTCGTCGTAGCCGACGAGTTCGTACGAGTCGCTGTCGCCGCCCGCGTATCCGTCGTATCGGTCGTTCACCGGTGCCCCTCTCGGCTCACTCGCCGCGGTACAGCTGCCGCTTGTCGATGTACCGCACCACACCGTCCGGCACCAGATACCAGACGGGTTCGCCCTTGGCGACTCTCGCACGGCAGTCTGTGGACGAGATGGCCAGCGCAGGAACCTCGACCAGCGAGACGCCGCCCTCGGGAAGGCCGGGGTCGGTCAGTGTGTGGCCGGGGCGGGTGACACCGATGAAGTGGGCGAGGGAGAACAACTCGTCCGTGTAGCGCCAGGTGAGGATCTGGCTCAGCGCGTCGGCGCCGGTGATGAAGAAGAGGTCGGTGTCCGGGTTCAGGGCCTTGAGATCGCGCAGGGTGTCCGTGGTGTAGGTGGGGCCGCCGCGGTCGATGTCGATGCGGCTGACCGAGAACTGCGGGTTCTCGGCGGTCGCGATGACCGTCATCAGGTAGCGGTCCTCGGCCGCGGAGACCTTGCGGTTCGTCTTCTGCCACGGCTGGCCGGTGGGCACGAACACCACCTCGTCGAGGTGGAACTGCGCGGCGACCTCACTGGCCGCGACGAGGTGCCCGTGGTGGATCGGGTCGAATGTCCCGCCCATGACGCCGAGGCGGCGTTTGCCCGGGTTCGACGGCCCGTTCCCGGGGCCGGTACGCGTGCCCTGCGCCGGACCGGTGGGCATGTGCTGCTCTCCCATGCGTGCAGACCCTACCGGCCCGGTCGGGGGACACCGGCCGACAGCCCCTCGCGGGCGGCCGGGGCCGGGCCCGGTGCCGGGCTCAGCGGTCGCGGTTGAAGCGGGTGGTGATCCACAGCAGCAGAAGGAGGATGACGAGGGCGCCGCCGCCCGTCATGAAGGGGCTGATGCTCGCATGGCGCTCGGTCTCGCCCTCGGCGAGCGTGGCCAACTGGGCAGCGGTGCTGTGGAAGCTCATCTTCGGCAGTACCTATCCGGTGTGGGCGGGATAAAGACGTCGGCTCATCGTATGCGGGTGCCGTCGCGCCGATCACGCCGACTCCGCCGTTTGCGCCCTCCCGCTGCCGGGGGGCGTGGCGGGCCGGGAGCCGGCCGTCCCCCGCCGGTCACTTGCGCTTGTAGCCGCGCAGCAGGAACCAGGCGGCCAGGGCGCAGCCGACGACCATGACGACCAGCACGACACGGAGCAGATTGCCCGGGCCCTGTCGGTCGGCGGCCAGCGCGGCCTCCGTGAGCCACGTGGCGGAAATGTGCTCCATGGGATCGCTCCTTACGGTGTGCTGCCCTGCCACGGTATCTCCGCCTAGGCTGGACCCCGCTTCGGGGGCACTCCATCACGCGGTGAGCCATCAGACACATGGGGGACCACATGTCCGACGACGGTCTTGAGCAGAACGCGTTCGACCACGGGCACGGCAGCGTGCCGAGCAGGCGGCGCAGGCGCTTTCCGGGGATCTCCTCGCGGGCGTACGAACACCCGGCGGACCGTTCGGCCCTGGTGGCCCTGCGCAAGCTCAGCGGCTTCGACACGGTCTTCAAGGCGCTCAGCGGTCTGCTGCCCGAGCGGAGCCTGCGGCTGCTGTTCCTCTCCGACTCGGTGCGGGTCTCGGACGCGCAGTTCACCCACCTCAACGACATGCTGCGGGACGCGTGTTACATCCTGGACGTGGAGAAGGTCCCGCCGATGTACGTGACGCAGGACCCGCAGCCGAACGCGATGTGCATCGGGCTGGACGAGCCGATCGTCGTCGTGACCACCGGGCTCGTGGAGCTTCTCGACGAGGAGGAGATGCGGGCGGTCGTCGGCCACGAGGTCGGGCACGCGCTGTCCGGCCACGCCGTCTACCGGACCATCCTGCTGTTCCTGACCAACCTCGCGGTGCGGGTCGCGTGGATCCCGCTGGGCAACCTCGCGATCATGGCGATCGTGACCGCGCTGCGGGAGTGGTTCCGCAAGTCGGAGCTGTCGGCCGACCGGGCAGGTCTTCTGGTCGGGCAGGACCTCCAGGCCTCGATGCGCGGACTGATGAAGATCGCCGGCGGCAACCATCTGCACGAGATGAACGTGGACGCGTTCCTGGAGCAGGCCGAGGAGTACGAGGCCGGGGGCGATCTGCGCGACTCCGTGCTGAAGATCCTGAACGTCCTGCCGCGTACGCATCCCTTCGCCGCGGTCCGCGCGGCCGAGCTGAGGAAGTGGGCCGGCTCCCGCGACCACCGGCGGATCATGGACGGTCACTACGCGCGGCGCAACGAGGACAAGGACACCTCGGTGTCGGACTCCTTCCGGCAGTCGGCGGCCCACTACGCGAACGATGTGAAGCAGTCCAAGGACCCGCTGATGAAGCTGGTCAGCGACATAGCGGACGGTGCCGGCGACCTCGGGGGCCGGGTGCGGCGCGGCTTCGCGGGCTTCACGAGCGGTGCCTCCAAGGACACGCCGCGCGACCACGGCGACGGCCACCCCGGCAGCCCCCGTCCGGGCGACGACGGTCCCGGCGGCGCCCGCCCGGACGAAGGCCGCCCGGACGACGAAGCCCCGGAGAACAACGGCTGAGACCGTCAGACCTTCGGTTCCGCGCTCGACGACAGGGTGCCGCACAGGGCCGTGGCGCTGTCCGACGCGTACGGATCCGTACCGGCCGGTCCGCCCGCCTTGGCGGTCTGCCCCGCGAGCAGCGGTCGGAGGTGGTCGGAGGTGTCGTCGGCGCAGGACAGCGGACCCGCCTGGACATAGGAGGCGACCAGCTCGGCCTGGTGCATCCGCAGGTCGTCGCGGTCGAAGCGGAAGGTCAGCTCGCGCCGCACGGTGAAGAGCGAGGCCTTCGCCCTCGCGTCGGCGCCGGCCGGCTTCAGCGCATAGACCAGGGTGTGGTCGGCGGTGACCTCCAGCGCGCCGGAGGTGGACTCCACCGCCTGAAGGGTGCCCTCGACACGGATCTGCCGGTCGGCCAGCTGCACCTGTGACGGGTCGAAGCGGATCAGCCAGCCGGTGGGCGAGTGCCGCCCGTCCGCGGTCGGGCGGTAGAAGCTCTGGTCGAACTGATCGAGCTGCTGCGGTGCGACCAGGAGACGTACCGCGCGCACGGCGTCGCCGGTGAGGACTCCCGGGTCGAGCGAGGAGGCGACGAGGTAGTCCTTCGCGATGGTGACGGCGGCGACGATCTGGCTCTCGGAGAAGTGGGCGGTGCGCCGGGCGGCGGGAATGGTGAAGCCGAGGGCACCGATGCGGAACTGCGCGGCGGGGCTGTGCGCGTACAGGGCCTCGGGGTCCGTGGAGCCGGGTACGGCGGACTGGGGGGCGAGCGGTATCACCGTCATGCGCACCGGCTCGACGAGCTGGGCCTTGGGGGTCTCGTAGGGGTGGCGTACGCCCATGTAGATGGCGGTGCCGAAGGCCAGCGCTATCAGCAGGACCAGGATCAGCGCCTGGCGGGACAATCCGCGGTGCAGGGCGGGGCGGCGGCGTACGGCCGGGGCGTGGTCGGCCATCCGCTCCCGTGCGGAGTACTCCTGGAGGCGGGCAGCCCGGACGAACGACTCGTCGAACACGACGGATCGGTACTCGTCCTCGCCACCACCGGGAGCACCCTCGGGCGTCCCCTCAGGTGGGTCTCCAGGCCCGCCCATACTTTCAGAGTAGGTCTCGCCGAGCCCGGGTAAACGCCCTGGTACACGACAACTTCTGACAGGTTCTCACCAAGTTGTCGAACGGATGCCGAAAGGACCCGGGACCTCGTCGAGAGGGGGCTCAGGGTGTCCGCGGCACGGCCGAGAACACTGGAGGCGAGGAGTCCGCCGAGACCGAGGGGGCCGTGCCGGCGCCGGCCTCCTGGCCCTGCTCCAGCCCCGTGGTGGCGGGCGGCGGGATTTCCTGGCGGCCCGAGGACCCGCCCCGGTAGACCGCGGTGAAGGCCAGCGCGACCATGCCTATGCCCATCACGAGGGCAAGCATCCAGGCGACCGGGCGGTGCCAGCGGGCACCCCTGCGATAGGGCCTGTTCCAGGCGCCCGAGGTGCCGTAGTGGCCCTCCAGGACGTCCATGTCATCCAGGTCGTCCGGATCCCGGTGGTGGCCGAACGCGCCGTCCCCGTCGGGGCCGAAGCCGCCCTCGTAGAGATCGTCGTCCCCGCGTGCGCGGCGGCGGTGCGCCCGGCGGGCCTCGGCCTCCTGGGCCTCCGCGCGGGCCTGGGCCGCGGCGAGGAGTCTCTCCACGGCAGTCGGCTCGTGGACCACGGCCGCCTGTACGAAGGCCTCGTCGAAGACCACGGAGGCGAACTCTTCGTCCCTGCCTCCGCGGTCGCGGTCGTCGTCGGGCTCCCGGCCGTCAGCGAACGGCGTGCCCCCCACGTCCTCCGGCACGGCTCCAGAGTAGACCTGGGGGGTCAATTTGGGCAGACGGTAAGGAAATTCATCCGCCTGGCGAGACGGGTTTCACAGATGGTTGCCGGGGGCGACGGACGGCCGCCCCCGAGCGCCCGCTCAGCGCCGTACGTGCCCGTCGCCGGTGACGATGTACTTCGTGCTGGTCAGCTCGGGCAGGCCCATGGGACCCCTGGCGTGCAGCTTCTGCGTGGAGATCCCGATCTCCGCGCCGAAGCCGAACTGCCCTCCGTCGGTGAACCGTGTCGAGGCGTTCACGGCGACCGTGGTCGAGTCGACCAGTCGGGTGAATCGGCGGGCGGCCTGCTGCGAGGTGGTGACGATCGCCTCGGTGTGCCCGGAGCTCCACAGCCGGATGTGCTGCACGGCCTTGTCCAGGGAGTCCACGACCGCGGCGGCGATGTCGTACGAGAGGTACTCGGTGTCCCAGTCCTCCGGCGTGGCCTCCACCACCGTGGCCCGGGAGTCCTTGGCGTAGGCCGTCACCCGCTCGTCGGCGTGGACCGTGACCCCGGCGTCCGCGAGCGCGTCCAGGGCGCGCGGCAGGAACTCGGGGGCGATGTCCTGGTGGACCAGGAGCGTCTCGGCGGCGTTGCAGACGCTCACGCGCTGCGCCTTGGAGTTGATCAGGATGTCGATCGCCATGTCGATGTCGGCCTGGGCGTCGACGTAGACGTGGCAGTTGCCGGTGCCGGTCTCGATCACCGGGACCGTGGACTCCTCCACCACCGTGCGGATCAGGGAGGCCCCGCCGCGCGGGATGAGCACGTCGACCAGGCCCCGGGCACGCATCAGCTCGCGCACCGACTCGCGGCTCTCACCGGGCACCAGCTGGACGGCGTCGGCCGGCAGCCCGGAGCCGCCCACCGCGTCGCGCAGGACCCGTACGAGGGCGGTGTTCGACTCGTACGCGGAGGACGAGCCGCGCAGCAGCACCGCGTTTCCGGACTTCAGGCACAGGGCGGCGGCGTCGACCGTCACGTTCGGCCGGGCCTCGTAGATGATGCCGACGACGCCGAGCGGGACCCGGACCTGGCGCAGGTCGATGCCGTTGGGGAGGGTGGAACCGCGGACGACCTCGCCGACCGGGTCGGGCAGGGCGACGACGTCCCGTACGTCGGAGGCGATGGCGCGGATCCGCTCGGGTGTGAGGGTGAGCCGGTCGATGATCGCCTCGCTGGTGCCGGCCTCGCGGGCCTTGGCGATGTCCTTGGCGTTGGCCTCGACGATCTCACTCGTGCGGACCTCCAGCGCGTCCGCGATGGCGAGCAGCGCGTCGTCCTTCTCGGCCCGGGGCAGCGGCGCGAGGTCGGCGGCGGCGGCCTGGGCGCGGTAGGCGGCCTGGGCGACCGGGGACATGGAGTCGTACGGCGAGAGCGTGGTCATGGAGGAAGGGTAGTGCGCCGGGCGCGAGGGGCCGGCGTACGTCCCACACCCCGAGACGGTTCAAAACGGGTGAACTCCGACAGGTGTCGCCCGCGGCGGCCCGCCCCCCTCGGCGACCCGCTGGTGATAGGTGTCGCGGTCGATGACCTCCAGGCCGACGATCTCCCAGGGCGGGAGTCCCGCGGTCCGGCGGTGCTCGCCCCACAGGCGCAGCGCGACCGCGGCGGCGTCGTGCAGGTCGCGGGCCTCCTCCCAGTAGCGGATCTCCGCGTGGTCGCGGGCGTAGCGGCTGGTCAGCAGGAAGGGATGGTCGTGCGCGAGCTGTTCGAGGGCGCGCCGCACCTCCGTCAGAGGTGCCTCGTCGCCGGAGACGCTGAGCGTGACGTGCCACAGGCGGGGGACGTCGCCGGGCCCCTCGTAGGCGTCACCGGCCGCGACACTGGTCAGTCCGCGCTCCTCGCCCGCCGCACGGGGGCTGCCGCCGCGAGCGGCGCCGGAGGTGCCACGGCCGCGGGGCGTCGCGGCCCCAGGGCGCACTCGTCTCACGGCGGCCTCCTTTGCAGTGCTCGTGCGGTATCGGTACCCGAGACAAAGTTGAGCAGGCCGGACGGGTCCGCGGGGCGGTTTTACGGAACGTCCCCCACCGGACGCGCCCTCTGGGCGGGCCTTTCCGGCCGTTACGGGTGCAGGACGACCAGGTCGTCCCGGTGGACGACCTCGCGTTCGTAGGCGGAGCCCAGTTCGCGTGCCAGTTCCCTGGTCGAGCGGCCGAGCAGCCGGGGGAGCTCCTTGGCGTCGAAGTTCACGAGCCCGCGCGCGACCGCCCGGCCCTGGCTGTCGCGCAGTTCCACGGGGTCGCCGGCGGAGAACTCGCCCTCGACCGCCGCGATGCCGGCGGGCAGCAGCGACTTGCGGCGTTCGACGACCGCACGGACTGCCCCGTCGTCGAGCGTGAGTGCGCCCTGCGGGGTGGAGGCGTGCTGGAGCCACAGCAGCCGGTCGGCGGAGCGTTTGCCGGTGGGGTGGAAGTACGTACCGGTGTCACGGCCCGCGAGGGCGTCGGCGGCGTGCACGGCGGAGGTGAGCACCACGGGGATGCCGGCCGCCGCCGCGATACGGGCCGCCTCGACCTTGGTGACCATGCCGCCGGTGCCGACGCCCGCCTTGCCGGCTCTGCCGATCTCCACGTGTGCGAGGTCTCCCGGCCCCCGCACCTCCGCTATGCGCGAGGTGCCGGGCTTGCTCGGGTCCCCGTCGTAGACGCCGTCCACGTCCGACAGCAGGACCAGCAGGTCGGCGTGGACGAGGTGGGCGACGAGCGCGGCGAGCCGGTCGTTGTCGCCGAAGCGGATCTCGTCCGTGGCGACCGTGTCGTTCTCGTTGACGACCGGCAGCGCGCCCATCGCCAGGAGTTTGTCGAGGGTGCGGGAGGCGTTGCGGTGGTGGGCTCGGCGGCTGGTGTCGTCGGAGGTGAGCAGCACCTGGCCGACGCGGATGCCGTGGCGGGCGCAGGACGCCGTGTAGCGGGCCACCAGCAGGCCCTGGCCGACGCTGGCGGCGGCCTGCTGCCGGGCCAGGTCCCGGGGACGGCGGCGCAGCCCGAGCGGGGCGAGACCGGCGGCGATGGCGCCGGAGGAGACGAGGACGATCTCCTTCTCTCCCCCGCTGCGGTGCTTGGCGAGGACGTCCACGAGGGCGTCGACGCGGTCGGCGTCGAGCCCGCCCGCGGCCGTGGTCAGCGAGGACGAACCCACCTTGACGACGATCCTGTGGGCCTCGCTCACGGCCTGCCTTGCCCCTGCCACCTTGCCTTCTGCCCCTCGCGTCGATGCGGCTGCCCCGCCCCGCAATCTACGCGAAGGGGGCCGGGCGGCGCGCACCGGTCCAGTCCGCGGACCGTCGGGGAGTGACCGGGTGCTCACGCAACACACACGGTCCGGGAGGGCCGACTCCGGCAGCCACCGGGAGTCGGCGGCCGGTGCTCAGGCCGCGCGGCGGAGCTTGAGCACCTTGCGGGCGGCCTTGCGCAGACGCGGGAAGTGGGCCGACGCCACCGGCTTGAACGCCTCGATCGTGACCGTCTCGCGGGTCGTCGGCACGAACCAGTCGTCCGGGAGGCCCGCCGTACGGTCGCGGAAGTGCGGGTAGGCCAGATAGGCCTTGCCGGCCCGCGGATCCAGATGGGCGGTCGGGGCCTTGTTCGCCTTGAGGAACCGCAGGACGTCGGCGAGCAGATCGGCACGGCCCTGCGCCACCAGGTGGAAGCGCAGCCGCTCGTTGACCTTCAGCCGCCGGGCGATGCCCTCGTGCCAGTGCGCGTCCATCAGCGGCTTGGCCAGCTCGAGCTTGTGGGCGCGGACCTCCTCGCTGTCCGTCAGGAAGACCGGGCCGAACTGCGGGAGCAGGGTGATCAGGAAGGGACGGAGCATCAGGGAGTCGCGGCGCGGCCCGGCCGGCACCTGCTCGGCGATCAGCCGCATGAGGGCGCGGGCGGAGTCGAAGCGCAGAGTGTAGCTGCCGCTCTTGGTGACGTGCTTTCCGTCGTCGCGGCCGACCAGGTAGTAGCAGGTGTAGTCGGAGATCACGGAGATGCCGTCCGCGCGGAGGTACGCCTCCATCGTGAACAGCGCGTCCTCGCCGGTCTTGAGCGACTCGTCGAACCGCATGCCGTGGCGGGTGAGCAGCTCGTGACGGAAGAGCTTCTGCGCGCTCAGCGTGAACTTGATCTGCGAGGAGAAGACGTCGGTCCGGGTCAGGGTCTTGCCCCACATCGACTTGGGGGCGTTGCGGTTGACACCGACGACCTTGCCGAGGACGACATCCGTCTTGTGCTCGTCGGCCATGGCGACCATGCGTTCCAGCGCCTCGGTGCCGAGCCGGTCGTCCGCGTCGAGGAAGAAGACGTACCGCCCGCGCGCCTTGGCGAGGCCGGCGTTGCGGGGGGCGCTGGGGCCGCCCGAGTTCTCCTGATGGACGACGGTGACCGTCATGGGGGCACGCTCGGCGAACTCGTCCAGGTAGTCACCCGTACCGTCCGTCGAACCGTCGTCGACCGCGATCACTTCGATGCGCGACGGGTCGAGGGTCTGGGCCTCGACGGACCGCAGACATTCGACCAGGTACGGCATCGCCTCGTACGCCCCGATGATCACACTCACATCAGGCTGCGCAACGGTCACGCTTCCCCCTTGGCACGGAATATCCCCGCATCGCATCAATCGCTTGGCCAGAGGACAGGCCGCGGGGTGCGGGGGTTGCCTCCGCCTCGCGTTTTGTGGCGGAGGTCACATGGTGAACAGACTGCAAACACCGTATGCGGCTTCGGTAAGAGACAGGAAAGGGCCCGGTGGCCGAGGAACCCCTCGGCCACCGGGCCCGGCGGCTTGCCCGCCGCGGTCAGCCCGTGACCGAGCCGTTCGCCTGGTCGGCCGGTGCGGTGCGCTGGCCGGGCACTCCGTTCACGGGGTGGGCGACGCCGGCCCGGGCGCCGGCCTCCTGGCCGCGGTTGCGGGCCTCGGACTTCTGCGCCAGATGGCGTACCGCGGTGTTGAACTGCTCCATGGACGTGGGCTCGTCCGGTCCGAGCAGATACCGCTTGAGTTCCTGGCGCTCGGCTGCCAGCGGGTCGGACTCCGGGGCGCGCACGGCGGCCAGCAGCTCGGGCAGCTCGCGCGCCGAGTTCGACAGGATCACGGCCGCCCGCACGGCGGTGTTCTGAAGCTTGAACTCCTCGGCGCCCAGCTCCGCGGAGTCGGTGACGGCGTACGGCTTGCCGCTGGCGATGAAGTCGGAGACCACGCTGGAGATGTCCGACACCATCGCCTCGGAGACATTGAAGCAGTCGTACAGGCGCGGCTCGGCGCCCGTGATGACGCGGTGCTCCCAGCCGGGGAAGGAGCTCCAGTAGGCGTCGTTCCACTCGGCGCGCAGCCGGGCGATCTCCTCGTGCCTCGCGACGTCGACCACGCCTTCACGGGTCGCCTCGGCCTCGTCGCCCTTGTCCCCGGCGGGCCCGGCCAGCTCGGCGAGACGGGCCTCGATGCGGAGCAGCTCGGCCTTGGCCTGCGCCTGGGCCCCGGCATCCGGCCGGAAGCGCGAGTCGGCGGCGCGCTCGACGGCGGCCTTCTCGATCAGGGCGGTGATCCGCTGGTGGGCGGCGGCCGCCTTGGCGCTGCGGGTGCCGGTGAACGGGTGCGGCTTGTACAGGACGCGGACCGGGGGGTCGGCCTGGACCAGGGTGCGCACGATGTTCTCGCCGGCCAGCAGGATCGAGGTGTTACCCGGGTTGTCGTCCCAGCCCTCCCAGGTGGGGGCGTAGAGGATCGTCGGCATGCGGTCCCCGGGCACGCCCCCCGCGGGCTGGATGGGGGCGAGCTGCGGGCGGCCGACCTCGACGATGTCGTCGTCGCGGACACCCACGTCGGCGATGGCGTAGCGGTCGCGGCCCGCGCGGCCCGCGGTCCACACCTCGTCGTACACCTTGCTGAACGGGTTGACGCTGGCGAGCTTGTCGCTGTCGCCGTGGCCGATGAAGACGTGCTTCATGGTGGGCACGCGCAGCATGTGGATGTTCTTGCCCACGTTCGCCGCGTACAGCGCGACCCGCACCGTGGACAGGTCCAGGTTCATCAGGTGCACCCCTCCGGGCACGCAGATGACGGGAACCGTGGTGGGCGCGAGGTTCTGGAGGATGACGCGCTCACGGAGGAGGATCAGCGGACGGGTCTGAAGCTGCTCCATCGTCTCCAGCCACATGTTCACCTGGTACGCGGAGTCCTTGGACCCGGAGAAGTACAGCACCGTCTCGGGCCGGTACTCGCGCAGCCAGCCGTCCACGGCCGCGAGCACCGTCTCCGGCTTCGGCGGGGACTGCTTGCCGCGGGCGTAGGGGATGAGTACGGCGACGTAGAGGAAGGCCAGCGCCAGGGTGGCCGCGGCGCCCGCGAAGCCGTAGACCGACTCGCCCGTGGCCGCCGTGACGAGCAGACCGGCGACCGCCACGAGGTCGAGGTGGAGCATCTTCTCCGCGGCGCGGTGCAGCAGACGCTTCGGCGGGGCGTCCGTGATGCGGATCCGCGAGCCCAGGTCGACGTTGCGGGTGGCGACCGGCATCCGGCGGCGGTTGCGGATCAGCGTCACGAGCGCGCCGTGCGGGGCCTGGAAGGCGTAGAAGGCCAGGAAGCACGCGATCGCCACATAGAAGACCAGGTCCGCGAGCGGGGCCCGGGCCAGGAGCAGGACCAGCAGCAGCTGGCGGATCAGGAACCGGATGGACAGGCCGGCCCGCACCTTGCTGAGTCGGCTGACCAGATAGCTGCCGCGCCGGTGCAGATAGTGGTCCGCCAGGTACGTCACTGCGGCCGCGGCCGCGAAGGCACCGACGCTCGGAAGGAGCGCGGCCAGCATGAGCGCGGGGTAGCCCAGCATCATGAGGGCCGCCGCGGCCAGCTCGGCCGCGCTGCCCACCCGGGCAACGCGTATAGCGGTGGAAATCACGGAGGAACCTGCTCTTGGAGGGGGAGTGCCGGTGTAAGTACGGTAAATCGCTTAGAAAAGCGGCGGAAAAGAAACGGAAAGAGACTCGGAACGGAACAGGGCGGTTCTTGTGAACGATCCGCAGTTTTACGGGTCAGGCCCCTGTGCCCGCGCATTCGTCGCGCGATCACAGAGGCCTGAATTCCGGAAAACCACTGAACCGCTTTACGCCACGCCGTCCTGACGGTCCAGGACGGCGGCCAGGGCGGCCTCGAAGCCGGACGCCCGGCCCGCACCGGCGGTGGGGTCCTGCTGGCGTACGTCGATGACGTGGCCGGTGAGTTCGGAGACGAGGACGTCGAGCGAGGCGCGCGCCACGGCCTCGGAGGACAGCAGCGTGCCCGTGGGCTCCTGGCCGAAGGCCTTGGTGCGCATCGGGGTGGCGGTGCGCTCGGGGTTGATGCAGTTGACGCGGATGCCGTCGGCGGCCCACTCGTCGGACAGGGCCTGGGTGAGGTTCACCATGGCGGCCTTGGTCGAGGAGTAGAGGCTGTACTCGGCGCGGCCGCGGGTGTAGCTGCTGGAGGTGTACAGCAGCAGCTGGCCGCGGGTCTCGGCGAGGTACTTGTAGGAGGAGCGGGCGATCTGCACCGGGGCCAGGTAGTTGACCTTCAGTGCCTCCTCGATGGTCGCGTTGTCGGTCTCCGCGAGCCTGCCGATGCGCAGCACGCCGGCGGTGTTGACGACGTAGTCGATGCGCCCGGTCTCGGCGTACGCCTTGGACAGCGCGTCGTCGACCTCCTCCGGGTTCTCCACGTGCGTGCCGGTGGTGGAGCGGCCCAGCGCGTAGACCGTGGCGCCGTAGGACCGGGCGAGTTCGGCGATGTCCTGGCCGATGCCGTACGAGCCGCCGAAGACGACGACGGTCTTGCCGGTGAGAAGTTCACGGTAGGCCTCCTCGCCGTTCTGCTCCGGCGCGGTGGTGGAGGCGAGCTGGAACAGCTTGTCGGCGATGAAGACGTCGACGGGCTGGGTGACCTTCATGTTGTATTCGTCGCCCGCCACGACGTGAATCGGCACGTCCGGGAGGTACTTGAGTACGACACTGCAGTCGTCGGTGGCCTGGAAGTTGGGGTCGCCGGCGGCGACCTCGTAGGCGCGGCGGATCGTGGACAGCTTGAACGCCTGCGGGGTCTGGCCGCGGCGCAGCCGGGAGCGGTCCGGGATCTCGGTGATGAACTCGCCGTCCTCGCCGTGCGTGCGGGTGACGATGATGGTGTCCGCGGAGGGGATGGCGACGTCGACGGCCTGGTAACGGTCCAGGGCCGCGACGCAGTCGTCGATGACCCGCTGCGACAGCAGGGGGCGTACGGCGTCGTGGAACAGGACGTTGCGGTCCTCGCCCTCGGCCAGGCCCTCGCCGAGCAGGGCGATGGCGCGCTCGGTGGTCTCGTTGCGCGTCGAGCCGCCCTCGATGATGTGCGTCACCTTGCCGAAGCCCGCCTTGGCGACGATCTTCTCGACGTCCGGCACATAGCCCTGCGCCATCAGCACGATGACGTCGTCGATGGAGTCGGCGTTCTCGAAGGTGGTCAGCGTGTGCTCGATCACCGCCTTGCCGGCGATCTTCAGCAGCTGCTTCGGAATCGACAGACCCACGCGCTGACCGGTGCCACCAGCCAGGATCACTGCGGTGGTACGGGGCTTGGCTATGCGCTCAGACACAGGTGACCTACCTCGGGCTTCAGGGAACCCGGGAATGGTCCCACTTTCGGTAAGCGAAGTGCAAGGTGAGCGCCGTCTGATGCATATGTAGGCGCAACCTGTTATTCACCTTGCACCCTCGGTCATTACCGAGATCCGAGGGTAAATTGTCCGGATTTGCTGTGAGTAACTCCACACGTTTCTCGTGCGTTATCAGCGCGCTTTACCGCGTGTTGCATTCCGGTCACAACGGCCGGGCGCCGGGTCGGCTCACCGACCGCGCATTCGCCTGAGCGCTCGGTGACCGAGGGCCCGGGCGGGTACACCGGGCCCCACTCCCCCGCCGCCCGTCAGAACGGCTCGAAGTCGTCGAAGTCCCGCTGCGCCTCGTCCCGTTCCGCCTGGCGTTCCCGGCGCCGCTGCGCAGCGGGCCGCGCCGCCTCGAACCGGTGGTCCTCACCGCGCCGGCCGAGCATCTCCGCGCCCGCCGTCACCGTCGGCTCCCAGTCGAAGACGACCGCGTTCTCCTCCGGTCCGATGGCGACGCCGTCGCCGGTCCGGGCGCCCGCCTTCATCAGCTCCGCCTCGACACCGAGGCGGTTGAGCCGGTCGGCGAGGTAGCCGACGGCCTCGTCGTTGTTGAAGTCGGTCTGCCGCACCCAGCGCTCGGGCTTCTCGCCGCGCACCCGGAACAGCCCGTCGTCCTCGCGCGTCACCGTGAAGCCCGCGTCGTCCACGGCCTTCGGCCGGATGACGATCCGGGTCGCCTCCTCCTTCGGCCGGGCGGCGCGTGCCTTCGCGACCAGGTCGGCGAGGGCGAACGACAGCTCCTTCAGCCCGAGATGGGCCACGGCGGACACCTCGAAGACGCGGTAGCCGCGCGCCTGAAGGTCCGGCCGCACCATCTCGGCCAGGTCCTTGCCGTCCGGTACGTCGATCTTGTTGAGGACCACGATCCGCGGACGGCCCTCGAGGCCGCCGTACTGCCTCAGCTCCTCCTCGATGACGTCGAGGTCGGAGACGGGGTCGCGGTCGGACTCCAGGGTGGCCGTGTCCAGCACGTGCACCAGCACGCTGCACCGCTCCACGTGCCGCAGGAACTCCAGGCCGAGCCCCTTGCCCTGGCTGGCGCCCGGGATGAGCCCCGGCACATCGGCGATGGTGTAGACGGTCGCGCCCGCGGTGACCACGCCCAGGTTCGGGACGAGGGTGGTGAACGGATAGTCGGCGATCTTCGGCTTGGCCGCGGACAGCACGGAGATCAGCGACGACTTGCCCGCGCTCGGGTAGCCGACGAGCGCCACGTCCGCGACCGTCTTCAGCTCCAGCACGATGTCCTGGAGATCACCGGGCACGCCGAGCAGGGCGAAGCCGGGCGCCTTGCGGCGGGCGGAGGCCAGCGCCGCGTTGCCGAGGCCGCCGCGACCGCCCTGGGCGGCGACGTACGACGTCCCGTGCCCGACCAGGTCGGCCAGCACATTGCCCGCCTTGTCGAGCACGACCGTGCCGTCGGGCACCGGCAGAACCAGGTCCTGGCCGTCCTTGCCGGAGCGGAAGCCGCCCTCGCCGGGCTTGCCGTTGGTGGCCTTGCGGTGCGGGGAGTGGTGGTAGTCGAGAAGCGTGGTGACGGACTGGTCGACGGTGAGGATCACGTCGCCGCCGCGGCCGCCGTTGCCCCCGTCGGGGCCGCCGAGCGGCTTGAACTTCTCGCGGTGTACGGAGGCACAGCCGTGGCCTCCGCTACCCGCGGCGACGTGCAGTTCGACGCGGTCCACGAAGGTGGTCATGGTTCAGTGCCTCCAGAAGCAAGCGGGATGTGCTGTGAATAACAAGCGAAAGGCGGACCCGCCTTCCCGTCCGGGAAGTGAGGTCCGCCTCGCGAAACGCCCTACGGCGCCTGAGTCCGAAAGGGACTGCCTCAGGCGACCGGAACGATGTTCACGACCTTGCGGCCGCGGTGGGTACCGAACTCCACCGCACCGGCCTGCAGCGCGAACAGCGTGTCGTCGCCGCCGCGGCCGACGCCCGCGCCCGGGTGGAAGTGGGTGCCGCGCTGGCGGACCAGGATCTCACCCGCGTTCACGACCTGACCGCCGAAGCGCTTCACGCCGAGCCGCTGGGCGTTGGAGTCGCGACCGTTCCGAGTGGACGATGCGCCCTTCTTGTGTGCCATCTGTTCTCAGTCCCTTACTTCGCAGCCGTGGGGATCGACGTGACCTTGATCGCCGTGTACTGCTGGCGGTGGCCCTGCCGACGGCGGTAGCCGGTCTTGTTCTTGTAGCGCAGAATGTCGATCTTCTGGCCCTTGTGGTGGTCCACGACCTCGGCCTGGACCTTGATGCCGGCCAGCACCCACGGGTCGCTGGTCACGGAGTCGCCGTCGACCACGAGCAGGGTCGAGAGCTCGACCGTGTCGCCAACCTTGGCAGTGGAAATCTTGTCAACCTCAACGATGTCGCCGACAGCAACCTTGTGCTGGCGACCACCGCTGCGCACGATGGCGTACACGCGGATCTCACTCTCTGTCACTCGGGAACGGCACCCCCGCAGTCCAGCCGCCCGGCACCGCGGACGGCCTCTTCCGGGGCGCCCGGCGCCCGGAAGGAAGAGGTTTACGGGGATGTGGCGGGTCAGTGGACACGCCGACGGTCAAGGTTACGGGGGCCGGCCTGACGGGTCAAACCGGGCTCGGCCGCCCACGCGCGAAGCGCCCCGGCGGCCGCGACGGCACGGACCGCACGGCCGGGGAAGCGGCTGTACAGCCTGGCCGGACGGCTGTACGGCGGCGGCCCGCCCCGCAGGACCGGGACGGGCCGCCGCCGTGTGTGGCGCCACGAGCCGGGTGGACCTGGCGGAACACCCGGGAGGGGTCAGTCCTCCGTGCTCACCGAGACCGTCGGCTGAGCCGTCTGCTCGGCGGCCGCCGTCTTCTTGGCCGCCGCCTTCTTGGCGGTGGTCTTCTTCGCGGCGGTCTTCTTGGCAGCCGTCTTCTTGGCCGCCGCCTTCTTCGTGGCGGCCTTCTTCGCCGTCGCCGTCTTGGCGGTCTTGCGGGCCACCTTCTTGGCGGGCGCGGACACCTCCGCCTCGCCCTCCGCCGGAGCCTCGGCCTCGGCCTCGGCCACCTGGACCGGTGCCTCGGCTGCCTCTGCCGGTTCCTCGGCCGCCGACGGGACGACCACGACGGCCGCGTCCTCGGAGGACGTGGGCGCGGTGGCCTTGCGCACGGCACGGCGGCGCGGACGGGCCGGAGCCGCTGCCTCGACGGGCGCCTCGGCCGTCTGGACCGCCTCGGCAGGCGCCTCCTCGGCCGCGAGAACCGCCTCGGCGGGTGCCTCGGCCTGCTGCGCGGGCTCGCCGACCGTCACCGCGGCCTCCGCGGGGGAACCGGCCGGAGCCGACACCCTGCGAGTCGCGCGGCGACGCGTACGGCCCTTGGGCGCGGCCTCCTCCTCGACCGGTGCGGGCGCCTCGACGACCGGGTCCTCGGCCGCCGCCGGCTCCGCCTCGGCGTCCTGCCGCGACTTCGGAGCGCGCTCGTCCTTACGGGACTTCGGCGCCCGCTCCTCGGTCCGCGGCGCACCCGCCGGAGCCGACGCCCGCCGGGTCACCCGGCGCCGCGTACGGCCCCGGGTGGCGGCGGCCTCGGCCTCGGCGACGCTGCTGTAGAGCTCCTCGTCCGGCGCGAACGCCGGCTCCGGCAGCGCGGCCGGGACCGCCACCTCGGCGGCCGGCTCGGCCTCGGTCTCCGCGGCGGCCGGAACGGCCTCGGCGGCCTCCTCGACCTCCGCGGCCACCGCCTCGTGCGTCTCGGGCTCGGCCTCGGCACCGCCCCGGCCGCGCTTCTTGCGCTTGCCGCCGGCGGGCGCGGTCGCCTGGTCCATGTGCACGACCACGCCGCGGCCGTTGCAGTGGACGCAGGTCTCCGAGAAGGACTCCAGCAGGCCCTGGCCGACCCGCTTGCGGGTCATCTGCACCAGGCCCAGCGAGGTGACCTCGGCGACCTGGTGCTTCGTACGGTCCCGGCCCAGGCACTCCAGCAGACGCCGCAGGACGAGGTCCCGGTTGGACTCGAGCACCATGTCGATGAAGTCGATGACGATGATGCCGCCGAGGTCGCGCAGCCTGAGCTGGCGGACGATCTCCTCGGCCGCCTCCAGGTTGTTCCTGGTGACGGTCTCCTCGAGGTTTCCGCCCTGACCGGTGAACTTGCCGGTGTTGACGTCGACGACGACCATCGCCTCGGTCCGGTCGATCACCAGCGAACCGCCGCTGGGCAGCCAGACCTTGCGGTCCAGCGCCTTGGCGAGCTGCTCGTCGATCCGGTACGTGGCGAAGACGTCGACCTCGCTGGTCCACCGCTGGAGACGCTCGGCCAGGTCGGGGGCGACGTGGGAGACGTATCCGTGGATGGTTCCCCATGCGTCGTCACCGCTGACGATGACCTTGGAGAAGTCCTCGTTGAAGATGTCGCGCACGACCCGGACGGTCATGTCCGGCTCGCCGTACAGCAGCGACGGCGCGCTGCCGCTCTTCGCCTTCTTCTGGATGGTCTCCCACTGCGCCTGAAGCCGCTCGACGTCCCGGCGCAGCTCGTCCTCGCTCGCGCCCTCGGCGGCGGTGCGCACGATGACACCCGCGTCCTGGGGGACGATCTTCTTGAGAATCGTCTTCAGGCGCGCCCGCTCGGTGTCGGGCAGCTTGCGGCTGATACCGGTCATCGAGCCCTCGGGCACGTAGACCAGGTAGCGGCCGGGCAGCGAGACCTGGCTGGTCAGGCGGGCGCCCTTGTGACCGATCGGGTCCTTGGTGACCTGGACGAGCACGGACTGCCCGGACTTCAGCGCGGACTCGATGCGGCGCGGCCCGTTGGCCATCCCGAGCGCCTCGAAGTTGACCTCACCGGCGTACAGGACGGCGTTCCTGCCCTTGCCGATGTCGATGAAGGCGGCCTCCATCGACGGCAGTACGTTCTGCACCTTGCCGAGGTAGACGTTGCCGACGTACGAGGTCGACTGCTCCTTGTTGACGTAGTGCTCGACGAGCACGCCGTCCTCCAGGACGCCGATCTGCGTACGCTCACCGCTCTGGCGCACGACCATCACACGCTCGACGGCCTCGCGCCGGGCCAGGAACTCGGCTTCGGTGATGATCGGGACCCGGCGGCGGCCCTGCTCGCGCCCCTCGCGGCGGCGCTGCTTCTTGGCCTCGAGGCGGGTCGAGCCCTTGATGGACTGCACCTCGTCGGTGCCGTCACCGGCCCGCTCGTCCTTCTTGCGCGGCTCGCGGACCTTGACCACGGTGCGCTCGGGGTCGTCGGACGTCGGCTCGGTGTCGACGGCGGTGTCACCGGCACGGCGGCGGCGCCGACGGCGCCGACGGCTGCTGCTGGTGCCGGCGGCCGCCGACTCGCCGTACTGCTCGTCGGCGTCCTCGGCGTCCTCCTCCAGCTGCTCCGCGGTGTCCTCGGCGTCCTGCTCGGCCTGCTCGGCGGCGAGTTCCTCGGCCTCCTCGCCCTCGGCTGCCTCACCACGGCGACGGCGACGGCCGCCGCGACGGCGACGACGGCGCGAACCGGCCTCCTCGGCCTCCTCGCCCCCGGCGGACTCCTCCGGCTCCTCGGCCTCCTCGGCCTCGTCGGTGGCCTCGGGCGTCACGGCCACGGGCTCCTCGTCGCCGGCGCGGCGACGGCGGCGGCGCTGGCCGGCCGGCTCCTCCTCGACGGTCTCCTCGTGCTCCACGGCCTGGGCGGCAGCGGCAGCGGCGGCCCGCTCCGGGGTCTGGAACATCGGCTCGGCGAACACCGGCGCCTGGAAGACGGCCACGGTGGGCCGGGCGGGCCGCTGCGCGGTGTCGGACGTCTCCTCGGCCTCGCTCCGGGCGGGCTCCGAGAAGCCGCCGGCGGCCTTGCGGGCGACGCGACGACGGGCGCGGCGCGGGGCGGCCTCCTCGGCGGCCGGCTCGGGCTGCGACGGGGCGGCCGCCGGCGTCCCGGGAGCCTCGGCGACGGCTCGTTCGGTCTCTTCGGGGGCGGTCACGGGCGCCTCCACGTGCGCTGCGGCAGTCTCCTCCGCGGGCGCCGACACCCGACGGGTGGCCCGGCGACGGGTGCGGCGGGGGGCGGCTTCCTCGGCGGCGGGCGTCTCGGCGACCGGAGCCTCGGCGGCAGGCGTCTCGGCGGGCTCCGCCTCGGCCTCGCTCATCGGAGTCCCGGCGACCGGGGCGGCCGGTTGGGCCTCGGGAGTCTCGACGGTCTCGGCTGACGCGGGCGCCCCGGCGGGCGTGGACACCCGGCGCGTGGCACGACGACGCGTACGACGCGGAGCAGCCTCCTCGGCCACCGGCTCCGCCTCGGCGGCAACGGCAGCCACGGGCTCCTCGGCGCCCTCCGTAACGGCCGGCACCACGACCTCCACGGCCTCCGCGGACGCGGGCGCCCCGGCAGGCGTGGACACCCGGCGCGTGGCACGACGACGGGCACGACGCGGAGCAGCCTCCTCGGCCACCGGCTCCGCCTCGGCCGCAACAGCAGCCGCGGCGACCGCTTCGGTCCCTTCGGTCTCTTCTGCCCCGGTGGCCTCGATCGCCTCCGTGGCCGGTATGGCCGCTGCCACCCCGGTCACGGACTCGGTCTCCGTGGCTTCGGGGGTCTCGGTCTCGGCCGCGACCGTGGGCGGGCCTGCCGGACGCGACGCGGCGCGACGGCTGCGACGCGGCGGCAGGGTGTCGCTGGGGGTGTAGTTCTCAGAGCCCTCGGCGGGCTCGATCGGTTCGAGCATGCGGGCGTTTCTCCCGTCAGGCTCCCGGGCGCCGCACCTGGTCCGGCATCGCCGGTGACGTCCGCGGCTCGCGCGATGCGCGGTGCCGCCGTCCGGGGCGCGGGCGCCGCACGGGAGCTCTCTGTGTCCTGTCTCGTCGGTTCCGTACGCCATGTACGTACGGCCTGGCGAAAGTCTTCTGGTCGATGCGCTGCCCGACCCAGGTGGCTCCCGAGTACGAGGGCGGCACTACGACGTCCGTCCCTACGCGGAACCTTCCTTACTCCGGCGCAGTCGCGGCGGCAGTCGCGACGGCCGTGGCCGGCGCGGTCGCTGCTGCCTCGCGGTCGGGCGCGAGCGGGTCGGTCACCGTGCCGGTCTCTTCATCGAACAGCCCCTGCGCCAGCCTGGTCACCGCTGCGGGGACCGGCGGCGCCAGGTCGGCCACGGCGCGGAGACCGGACAGGACGTCGTCGGGTCGTACGGCAGGCGTCACGTGCCGAACAACCAGCCGCAGTATCGCACAGGGCTGGTCGGTCGGCCTATCGGCATGCGAACTGTGTGTGTCCGCACTCTCCAGGCTCACGACCGCGGCACGGGTGTCGAAGGTGCGCACGCCGTTCTTGGTCATGCGCTGGACCTCGACGGTCCCGGCCGCTGTGAAGGCCGCGACCGCTCGCTCGGCGTCCGCGGGCGCCACGCCGTCCAGGCGCAGCTCCCACACCGACGCCTCGAGTCGGTCGGCGAGCCCGGACGTACGGACCTCGACCGCCTCGACGACATCGAGCCCCGCGGGCAGCGACTCGTCGAGGAGCTCGCGCAGCTTGTCCGGGTCGCGCGCCTCGGTGAGCGCGATTTCCAGGTACTCCGCCTCACTGCCCGTGCCGGTGGGTGCGGCATTGGCGTACGACACCTTCGGATGCGGCGTGAACCCCGCCGAGTACGCCATCGGCACCTCGGCACGGCGCAGCGCACGCTCGAAGGCGCGCTGGAAGTCACGGTGGCTGGTGAACCGGAGGCGGCCGCGCTTGGTGTAGCGCAGTCGGATGCGCTGCACCGCGGGTGCGGGCGGCGGGCCTTCGGGCTGTCGCTTGCCCAGTGTCGTTCAGTCCTTCGTGAGAGCGGTCGTCCTGCTACCTAGAGTACGTGTCTCACGGCCGATGGGTTCCCTCCGGGAGACCTCCCGCGGCCTGCCGGAGTCACCGAAGAGCATGCGGCGGAGGTCGGCGCGGGCCTGCCGGGCGGTCTCGCGCACGAGGGCAGACGTCCGCCGGACGACCCTGCCCACGCCGCGCGCGGCGTGGGCGGCGGGACGCAGGACCGTGTCGCGCAGTACGTGCCCGACCGGCGTCAGCACCGTTTGGTACACCCAGCGCGCCGGCGCCACGAACATCCACCGGAAGAGGGTGCTCAGGAACCGCCCCGCCGCGAGCGAGATGTGCCCGGCGACGCGCCACGCGTGGCGGAACGCGGCGCCGAGTTCACGCCCGAGGACCACGAGGGCGCGCCCGGCCGGGGCGAGGATCCACCGCCACACGGCCGACGCGGGCACCACGAACAGCAGGTTCAGCAGCCCCAGCAGGCCGGCTCCGCAGACACGGGCCACCACGCCGACGAGCCCGGCGAGCCCGCGCGCCAGCCAGGCGATCCCGTGCCCGAGCGGCCTCAGGACATGCCGGTGCAGCCGACGGGCCGGTACGACGACCAGATACCGCACGAGCCACGCCACCACCGCATACGCCCCTCCCCCGAGGGCGGCGAGGACGTACCCGATGCCCTTCAGCAGCAGGGCGAGAGCGCGCCCGACGGGCGTCAGGACGCGCGCGTGCAGACGGACGAGGCCGGCAGCGATGGCGCGCAGCACCCGGGCCGCGGCCCGTCCGAGGGGCGTCAGCACGGTCCTGTACGCCCACCCGGCCGGCACGGCGACCAGGGCGCGCCCCAGCCATGCGAGCCCTGCCCCCAGCGGCACGAGGCCGTATCGCCACAGCGCCGTCCACGGCCATACGAACACCGCCCAGGCCGACCACAGCAGCGCCCGGCCCACCGGCCTCAGCACGGCGTCCCGCAGCACACGCCCACCGGCGGCCAGAGCGTCCCACACCATGCGCACCGGCACGACCAGGACGAGCACGACGATCCGCACCGGCAGACGGATCGCGACGACGAGGCACCCTTCGACGGGCCGCGGCGACGGCGGCTTCTCCAAATCCATGCCGAGAGAGACGCTCAAGGTGTTCGGATGGATGCGGAAACAGGCGGCGGCCGTGGTCAGCACCGCTCATGAGGCGCTCGGTGCGGCGGGTGAGGTGAAGGCCGGGGAGCGTGAGGGTACCCGCTCGGTCAGCAGCGCCCTGGTGGCGACTGGGCGCCTGCCGCCGCCCGGTCCGCGTCCGGTGCCGGACATGAGCGAGTACGGCCGGCTGCCGAGGCCGGCCACCCAGCACCACGTCGGAGAAGGACACGAAGGACACAAGCGCATGAGCCCCGTACGGACCGCACCCGCCGACATGGACACCGAGGGCGGCTTCGCGTACGCCGAGAACGACTACCGGTCCACCGGGCGATCGTGATGGCCGGCGACAAGGAGGGGAGAGGGCCGAAGCGGCCGGAAGGTCCTGATCTGCTGCTGCGTCTGGATGCCGAGCTGGGCCGGATCGAGGAGGAGTTGCGCGCCCTGGCCGCCGCCAAGGCCCGGTTGCAGGGGCTGCTGGAAGCGGTGGTGGCCATCACCCGGGAAGTGGAGTTGCCGGCGGTGCTGTACCGCGTCGTGACCACCGGCATGGACCTGGTCGGCGTCCGCTACGGGGCACTCGGGGTACTCGACGAGTCCGGCGAACACCTGGAGCAGTTCATCACGGCCGGCTTGACCGAGCAGGAACGGGCCGCTTTGTCCGAGGTCGGGTTCCCCCGCGGCCTGGGTGTGCTCGGGCATCTGATCCGCCACCCGGAGCCCCTGCGGATCGACGTCATCTCCTCCCACCCCGCCTCGGTCGGGTTCCCGTCCGGCCACCCGCGCCTGGGCACCCTGCTCGGCGTCGCCATCAGCGTCCGCGGCGAGATCTACGGCGACCTCTACCTGTCCGAGCGGCTCGACGGACAGCCCTTCGACGTCCACGACGAACAGATCCTGGTTGCCCTGGCCAGCGCCGCCGGTATCGCGATCGACAACGTGCGCCTCTTCGAGCAGGTTCGTACCAGTTCCGAGGAATTTCAGCGGCTTTTGCTGCCGACCCTGCCCGACCTGCGGCCCTTCGCCGCCGCGGCCGTCTACCGGCCCGCCGCCGAGCCCAGCGCCCTGGGCGGGGACTGGTACGACGCCATCCCGCTGCCCGACGGCGCGGTGGCGGTCGTCATCGGCGACGTGGTCGGCCACGACCTGCATGCCGCGGCCGCCATGGCCTCGACCCGCAACATGCTGCGCGCTCTGCTGTTCGACCTGCGCAACCCTCCCAGCGCGGTCCTCACCCATCTCGACCACACCTTGCAGGCCATCACCGACAATCCCGTCACCACCACCAGCCTGGCCCGCATCGAACCCGCAGGGTCCGCCTGGAGGCTGTGCTGGAGCACCGCGGGCCATGTCCCCCCTCTGCTGATCACCCCGGACCGGCGAGTGGAATACCTGTTCGCCGAGCCCGGACTGCCGCTGAACGTCACCGCCGGGCAGCCACGCCCCGATCACTGCCGCCCCCTGCCCCGGGGTGCCACCGTGGTCTTCTTCACCGACGGGCTCATCGAACACCCCGGCCACGCCATCGACGAGAGCCTGGACGAACTCGCCGAACTCGCCGCCGCCCACTCGGCCCTGCCCCTGGACGACTTCGTGCAGGCCCTGGCCGACCATCACCCCAGCGACGGACACGACGACATGGCCATCCTCGCCCTGCGGGCCCCGCACTGAACCGGCCGACGGGCGCGGCCGAGCCGCACCGGCGGATCCGCCATGGACCGGCGGCGGCGTGGTGGAACCGGGGGGATCGACGGACGATGGACTACGGGGTCAGGCCGAGGAAAAGGACCTCCCGATGACTGTCGCACGCCGTGACAGGCTCCGGAGCGGTGGCATGACCGCCCTCGAGATCTGCGCCGTCGCCGCCCTGTACTACGCCTTCGGCAGGCTGGGGCTGCTCCAGCAGCTCGTACGCGGCCAGGTCACACCGCTGTGGCCACCGACCGGCATCGCCGTGGCCGGCCTGCTCCTCCTCGGCCCGCGGGTTTGGCCCGGGATCGCCCTCGGCGCCTTCCTGATCAACATCTCGCTCGGGCCGTCGATGCCCGCCGTGCTCGCGATCATGGTGGGCAACACACTCGCCCCGCTCTGCTCCTACGCCCTCCTTCGCCGCGCCGGGTTCCGCACCCAGATCAACCGCTTCCGGGACGCGCTCGCCCTGGTCTTCCTCGGTGCGTTCACCGGCACGCTCATCAGCGCGACGGTGGGCACCGGCACCCTGCAGCTCGCTCGGGCGCTGCCCGGCGGGTTCTGGCAGACGTGGTGGATCTGGTGGACCGGGGACGCGATGGGCGTCCTGGTGGTCACCCCTGTGCTGCTCCTCCTCCTTCGCTCGCCGTGCTGGCCGAGGGACGCTCCACGCTCCCGATGGGTGGAAGGTTCGCTGCTGGTCGTGGCCACCATCGGCGTCGGTTTCCTGGAGAACGCGCCCGTACCGCTGATCTTCCTTGCCTTCCCGCTGCTGATCTGGGCGGCCTTCCGCTTCCAGCGCGCCGGAGCCACGCCCTGCGCGCTGGTCGTGTCCACCTTCGCGATCCTCGCCGCCACCCGCAGAACAGGCCCATTCACCGGTCACTCCCTGCTCACCAACATGGTGGCGCTCCAGGCGTTCAACGGCGCCGCCGCACTGACCGCCCTGCTGCTCGCCACGGCCATCACCGAGCGGAACGAGACCCAGGAGAAGATCGAGCAGGCCTGCCATCGGCTCGCCGGGATGGTGGCGAGGATCGCGCCGGACACCGGCGCCCCACCGGCGTTCGGCGACGGCGGCCGGGGCGGTGAGGAGAGCCAGGGGGGCCCGGGGGGCCAGGGGCGCCAGGAAAAGAACGGCGGGCGGAGCGGACCGTCCTGAGGAACGGGGCCGAAGCGCACCGCTTGTGCGCAGTGAGTGTCCTCTTATGCGCAGTAGGTGTCCTCGTCGGGCCGCTCCCCGGTCGCCAGGAAGCGAGAGACGGTGCGGTCGCCGCACGCGTTTCCGTTGGCGAGGTAGGAACCGTGGCCGGTGGAGTCCACGGTCACCATGACTGCGCGCGCACCGAGAGCGTCGCGAAGCTTCCGGGCACCGCTCAGCGGGGTGGCGACATCGCGTTCGTTCTGCACCAGCAGGACGTTGGACGGCCCGTGGGACGTGATGCGTACCGGCGCGTGCTCGGGCGGGTAGGGCCAGGCGGCGCAGACCATGGCGTTTCGGGGCATGCCCGCCGTCAGCGGGTGTTCCTCGCGGCTCTCGGTGACCCCTCTGCTGTACTCGGCCGCCGACCTGGGCCATGCGACGTCATTGCAGATGGTCGCCGCGGCGACCGCGGTGACGTTCTGCTGCACCGGCTCCGGGGGCGCCGCGGGCGCCGGCGGCACGGTGCCGTCCAGTGCCGCCCGCATCAGTCTCGCCAGGGTGGGGAAGCGGCCGGGTGCGTAGAGGCTGTCCAGCATGGTCTGGCGCAGCACATTGCCGTTCAGCTCCTCGGGGTTGGCGCCGGGCCAGGGGATCGGTGCCCGGTCGAGGCGCACGGCGAGGCGCAGGAACAGGGGCCGTACCTCGGCCGCCGTGCTGGCCACACGGTCCGGGTTGCCGGGCGCCGAGGCCCACGCGGCGAACTCGGGGAAGGTGTCCTCGACCCCGGCCTCGTACGCCTCGAGCCAGCCTCTGGAGCCCCGGTCGGGGGCGTCGTTGCTGTCGAGCACCATGCGGTCGGTGCGGTGGGGGAACAACTGGCTGTAGACGGCGCCGACATATGTGCCGTACGAGACGCCCCATGCCGAGAGTCTCCGCTCGCCGAGCGCGGCCCGGATGCGGTCGATGTCGCGGGCCTCGTCGACCGTGTCCATGTGCCGGATCAGTGCACCGCCGTTGCGGGCGCAGGCGGCGGCCATCCGGCGGGCGGTGGCCATGTTCCGGTCGATGGATCCGTCCGGGGCGGGCCAGGGCCGCAGCTTGGAGACGGCGAGGTCGCCGTGGTCGAGGCCGCAGCTGACGGAGGTGGAGGGCGCCAGGCCGCGGGGGGCGAAGCCGATCAGGTCGTAGGTGTCCCGTACGGCCTGCGGCAACTTCTGCCCCTTCCCCGAGGGGTCGGCCAGGCTGGAACCGCCGGGGCCGCCGGGGATCAGGAGCAGCGCCCCCCGGCGGGTGGCCGGCTTCTCGCTGGGAATGCGGGAGATGACGACGTCTATCTGCCGGCCGTCCGGGGCGGCGTAGTCCATCGGCACCTCGACGGACGCACACTCCTGACGCGGGTCGAGTCCGCTGCCCGCGCAGCGGGTCCAGTGCAGGGAGGAGGCCGGGGCGTGAGTCGCCGCGGATGCGGGTGCGGAGGCGGCGAAGGGGGCGGCAATGCCGAGGACTGCGGCGGAGACGGCCGTCCAGGCGGCCCTTGTGCGAGTGGTCTGCTTCATGCACACGAGCCTCGCGGATCGCGCCCGCCCTTCCCATCCGGCCAACATCCCTGTTCCCGCGGGGGTTTCCCCCACCTCGCAGCCTGCATCCCGCCGGGGCCGTGCCGGAGCAGAACGGCAGGTCCGGCGGACGCGCCGGCGGCAGGAGAACATGCCGCCGAGCCCCCTCACCGTCAAGGAGGGGGCTCGGCAGCACACCGCGGTCACGGCGGTGTGGTCCTGCTGCCGCCGGGGGCAGGCGCGGCGTTCCCGGCTGTCGGCGTCACGGCCGGCAGATCGCGTAGACCACCGTGCTGTTGCCACCGCTGACGCCGCTTCCGACCTGCGACTGGTAGCCGGTGGGAGGCGAGCCGATCGGGCGAGCCAGTCCCTGGAAGTTCACAGCCACTCCGCTGGTCGAGTTGATGTTGTAGGCACCTCCACCCGTGGCAAAGGTGCCCGCGGGGCATGTGACCGTGTTGAACGTCGTGGCGCCTTGCGGGCCGGCAAGGGTGTTGGAGACCACCACGCTCTGCGCTCCGGTCGAACCGGCTCCCTGGGCTCCTTGAGCTCCCTGCGCTCCGGTGGACCCCTGGACGCCCTGCGTGCCCTGGGCTCCGGTGGAGCCCTGGGACCCGATGGCCCCCTGCGGTCCGGTCGAGCCCTGGACACCCTGCGCACCCGTCGCGCCCTGAGTACCCGTCGCCCCCTGCGCGCCGGCGGAGCCCTGAGCCCCCGTCGAGCCCTGGACGCCCTGCGTGCCCTGAGTGCCCGTCGAGCCCTGGGCGCCGGTCGCGCCCTGGGCACCCGTGGCACCCTGCGGTCCGGTCGAACCCTGGAAACCCTGAGCACCCTGCGCACCCGTCGCGCCTTGAGCACCCGTCGCCCCCTGGGCGCCCGTCGAGCCCTGCGGACCGGTGGAGCCCTGCACACCTTGAGCCCCCGTCGAGCCCTGGAATCCCTGCGCGCCTTGAACACCTGTCGCACCCTGGGCCCCCGTAGTGCCCTGGAAGCCCTGGGAGCCCTGGGAGCCCTGAGAACCCGTCGCTCCCTGGGTGCCTTGTGCGCCGGTCGCGCCCTGCGCACCGGTCGTGCCCTGGAGGCCCTGAGGGCCGGTGACACCCTGGAAACCCTGCGGGCCCTGGACACCGGTCGCGCCCTGAGCACCGGTGGAGCCCTGCGGGCCGGTGTCGCCCTGAGCCCCGGTCGTGCCCTGGTTTCCCTGGACGCCCTGCGTGCCCGTCGTGCCCTGGAAGCCCTGCGCTCCTTGAGCGCCTTGAGCGCCCTGGACTCCCGTAGTGCCCTGGAAGCCCTGGGAGCCCTGAGTACCCGTCGCTCCCTGGGCACCCGCGGAGCCCTGGGCACCCGTCGCGCCCTGAGCGCCGGCCGAGCCCTGGACTCCCTGAGAGCCCTGGGCGCCCGTCGCGCCCTGAGCACCCGTCGCACCCTGTGCACCCGTCGCACCCTGCGTACCCGTGGCGCCCTGCGTCCCCTGCGGGCCGGTGGACCCCTGGAAACCCTGAGCGCCCTGAGAACCCGTCGCTCCCTGGACGCCCGCGGAGCCCTGGGCACCCGTCGAACCCTGGGGTCCGGCCGTGCCCTGGGCGCCGGTGAGACCCTGCGCTCCCGTGGTGCCCTGCGGGCCGGCGTCGCCCTGCGGGCCGGTCGAACCCTGTGGTCCGGTCACACCTTGAAAGCCCTGGGTTCCTTGCGCACCGTCGGCCCCCTGCGCACCGGTCGGGCCCTGAGTGCCGGTGGCGCCCTGTGGTCCGGTGGAGCCCTGGAAGCCCTGGGCTCCCTGCGCGCCCGTACCACCCTGCGCGCCACTGGAACCCTGCGCACCCGTATCGCCCTGAGCGCCCGTCGTGCCCTGGAAGCCCTGCGCGCCCTGCACGCCCGCCACGCCCTGGAAGCCCTGGGCGCCTTGAACACCCGTGTCTCCCTGAACCCCGGTGGCACCCTGAGCGCCCTGAGTGCCCTGGGCACCCGTGTCCCCCTGAACCCCGGCGGCACCCTGAGCGCCGGTGGCACCCTGCGGGCCGGTGGAGCCCTGGAAGCCCTGCGCGCCCGTGGCACCCGTATCGCCCTGAGCGCCATCGGACCCCTGAGCACCCGTGGCACCCTGAGCACCCGTCGTGCCCTGGAAACCCTGCGCACCCTGCACGCCCGTATCACCCTGCGCACCGGTCGCGCCCTGAACGCCCGTGGCACCCTGCGCCCCGGTCGCCCCCTGAACGCCCGTGGCACCCTGAGCGCCCGTCGTCCCCTGGAAGCCCTGCGCGCCCGTCGCACCCGTGGCACCCTGAGCCCCATCGGACCCCTGAGCACCCGTGGCACCCTGAGCACCAGACGTGCCCTGGAAGCCCTGCGCGCCCGTCGCACCCGTGGCACCCTGCGCACCGGTCGCGCCCTGAACGCCCGTGGCACCCTGAGCACCCGACGTGCCCTGGAAACCCTGCGCGCCCGTCGCACCCGTATCACCCTGAGCGCCCGCGGAGCCCTGCGGTCCGGGGGAACCCTGCGGGCCCGACGTGCCCTGGAAACCCTGCGCGCCCTGCACGCCCGTATCACCCTGCGCACCGGTCGCGCCCTGAACGCCCGTGGCACCCTGAGCACCCGACGTGCCCTGGAAGCCCTGCGCGCCCGTCGCACCCGTGGCACCCTGAGCGCCCGTGGAGCCCTGCGGTCCGGGGGAACCCTGCGGGCCCGACGTGCCCTGGAAACCCTGGGGGCCTGCGACGCCAGTGGCGCCCTGGACCCCGCTGGAGCCCTGGGAACCGGCGAAGCCCTGCGGGCCGATGAAGCCCTGCGCGCCCGCCGCACCCTGAGCCCCGGTCGTGCCCTGAGCACCGGTGGAACCCTGGAAACCCTGCGGACCCTGTGTACCGTCGGCACCCTGAACTCCCTGGGGACCACCGGCTGGTCCCTGAGTTCCTGGCTCCCCCTGCGGGCCCTGCGGACCACCGGAGGGTCCCTGAGCACCCGTCACGCCCTGCGGACCCGCCGCACCTTGAGCGCCGGTCTCCCCCTGGAATCCCTGGAAGCCCTGGGGGCCATCGGAACCCTGCGGGCCGGCGACACCCTGGGCACCGGTGGAACCCTGGAAGCCCTGCCCACCAGCCACGCCTTGGGCGCCGGTCGTGCCCTGGGGCCCGGAGGCACCCTGGGAGCCCTGCGTGCCCTGAGTCCCTGACGCGCCCTGCACGCCGGTGGAGCCCTGTGGCCCGTCCGAGCCCTGGCTTCCGGGAGATCCCTGGAAGCCTTGCGCGCCCTGGATGCCAGCGTCACCCTGCGCGCCGCTGGAACCCTGAGCACCGCTGGAACCCTGCGGCCCGGCGGCACCCTGGAAACCCTGCGGACCCGCAGCCCCCGCCTCACCCTGAGCCCCACTGGAACCCTGCACCCCATCCGAGCCCTGCGGCCCGGCGGCACCCTGGAAACCCTGCGCCCCCACAACACCCGCTTCACCCTGAGCGCCACTGGAACCCTGAGCACCGCTGGAACCCTGC
>NZ_JBEYWX010000016.1:0-41033 GCF_040644655.1 Streptomyces sp. NPDC046931 | reverse complement strand
ACCCTGAGCACCGCTGGAACCCTGCGGCCCGGCCGCGCCCTGGAAACCCTGCGGACCCGCAGCCCCCGCCTCACCCTGAGCCCCACTGGAACCCTGAGCACCGTCGAAACCCTGCGGCCCGGCGGCACCCTGGAAACCCTGCGGACCCGCAGCCCCCGCCTCACCCTGAGCCCCACTAGAGCCCTGAGCGCCCGACGACCCCTGGGCGCCGGTCAAGCCCTGTGGGCCGGTTGAACCCTGGGCGCCCTGGGGGCCGTCGGTACCGATGGCTCCCTGAGGACCCGTGGATCCCTGTACACCGGCGGCACCCTGGAAACCCTGCGCGCCCGCAACACCCGCGTCACCCTGCGCGCCGCTGGAACCCTGAGCACCGTCGGAACCCTGCGGCCCGGCAGCACCCTGGAAACCCTGCGCCCCCGCAACCCCCGCCTCGCCCTGAACGCCGCTGGAACCCTGAGCACCACTTGAACCCTGCGGCCCGGCGGCACCCTGGAAACCCTGCGGACCCGCAGCCCCCGCCTCACCCTGAGCCCCACTGGAACCCTGAGCACCGTCAGAGCCCTGCGGACCCGCAGCACCCTGAAAACCCTGTGGTCCCGGAACACCGGCGCCACCCTGAGCCCCACTGGAACCCTGAACCCCCGTCAAACCCTGAGGCCCCACCGAGCCCTGAGAACCCTGCGGACCCTGGGCACCCCCCTCGCCCTGAGCCCCACTGGAGCCCTGCACCCCATCCGAGCCCTGCGGACCGGCGGCACCCTGGAAACCCTGCGTGCCCGGAACACCCGCCTCACCCTGAACACCGGCGGAGCCCTGAGCACCCGTCAAACCCTGGGCGCCACTGACCCCTTGGGATCCTTGGGAACCCTGAGTGCCCGCCTCGCCCTGAGCACCGTCAGAACCCTGCGGACCCGTGGCGCCCTGCGTTCCGGCCGCGCCCTGCGGGCCACTGGACCCCTGAGGCCCGGCGGAACCCTGTGTGCCGTCGGAACCCTGGAAGCCCTGCGCGCCCGGAGTGCCCGCCCCTCCCTGAGCCCCGGCGGAACCTTGCGGACCGGGGGAGCCCTGAGAGCCCTGTGAACCCTGCACACCCGCCTCGCCCTGGGCGCCGCCGGCGCCCTGAGCACCGTCGGAACCCTGCGGGCCGGCGGAGCCCTGGAAACCCTGAGCGCCCTGCGCTCCCGCAACACCCTGGGTACCGCTGGAACCCTGCGAGCCCGGGGAACCCTGAGGTCCGAGCGAGCCCTGGGAACCCTGGAAGCCCTGTGTGCCGGCGGTCCCCTGGGCACCGGCCGCTCCCTGGGGACCGGTGGAGCCCGGCGAACCGGTGGCGCCCTGCGCCCCCTGTGGACCCGGCTCGCCCCCCTCGCCCTGAGCACCGAAGGAACCCTGCGGGCCGGCGGCGCCCTGCGAACCGGTGGCGCCCTGGACGCCCTGCGAACCGCCGGAACCCTGGACGCCGGTCGGGCCCTGCGGACCCGTCGAGCCCTGGAACCCCTGCGCGCCGCCGGGTCCCTGAACACCGGTCGGGCCCTGCGGACCGGTCGAACCCTGGAATCCCTGCGAACCCTGTGAACCGGTGGTGCCCTGAGCGCCACTTGAACCCTGGGGACCGGAGGAGCCCTGGAAGCCCTGCGCGCCCTGCGCACCCTCCCCGCCCTGGACGCCGGTCGTACCCTGAGCACCCGTCGCGCCCTGCGGACCGGCCGAACCCTGGAAACCCTGCGAACCCGGCGCACCCGCCTCGCCCTGGGCGCCGGTGGAACCCTGCGGGCCCCCGGCGCCCTGGGCGCCGGTGACCCCCTGGGTCCCGACACTTCCCTGCACGCCTTGCGAGCCCTGCGGTCCCTGAGATCCGGCGCCCTGCGGACCCGCCGAACCCTGGAAACCCTGCGAGCCCTGCGCCCCCGCGGTGCCCTGGGCGCCGGTGGAACCCTGCGGGCCGCCGACGCCTTGGGTCCCGGTCGCCCCCTGGGCCCCTTGCGGACCGGTCGCTCCCGGATCGCCTTGGGGGCCCTGGGTCCCGGAACCCGTGACACCCTGGAAACCCTGCGGGCCCTGGGCTCCCGTTGCTCCCTGGCTTCCCTGTGCGCCTTGCGGACCCTGGGGGCCTCGCGGCGGTTTCGGCTTCGGTGGCCGATGCGCACCGTGGTCATCGTCGTCATGGTCGTTCGGCCCCTGCGGTCGGGGCTCCTGCCGGTAGCGGCGCACGTCACCGATGCCGATCAGGCCCCGGGGTCTGAAGTGGGCGCTCGATGCGCCCTTCGGACCGTGGCCGGCGCCTGCCCTCTCGAGCGCGTCGGCCACGGCATCCGCCGTCGGGATCACGTTGGAGACGACGGCAAGGGCACCGGCCACCGACAGAAGACCGACAGCCTTGAGGCGAGCCTTCCGAAGTGAAGTCCTCATACGTGAATTCCCCTGTACCATTATTAGGAAAAATGCCGGGCTGGAGTATTCGTATGCACGACAGACGCGCATGCACAACAGGCGCGCACTCCGCTACGAGGTTCCAATATCTGCCAGCAGGAAATTTCATGCTCCCACCATCGAAGGGAATCCACCCCAACATCACCCGGCCAGCCCGCTGTTCGGCGAAAAGGCCGGGCCGGTCCTGCTTTTAAGGGATTTTAGGAAAGCACACCCCTCTGCCCAGCACGGCACAGTCGCGCATATTCCATCGGCAAATCCACATGAGGACCTGCACACAAGACCCCTCGCAATTCGGAAACATCACTCAGTAGATCGGCCATGAATTCCCACGGAGGAGACCCCACCGTGGGCGAGGCGATCGAGAAGTACTCCCACGAATACCGCCGGCCGCGCGGCGTCTTCTTGTCCATCGATCAGCCGGATGACAAGGACAAGGCGTTCGCCGCTGCGCAACCGGCACCCTCGGGTCCGCGGCGCCGGCTACGACGCGTTCGACGTCGGCCGTGATGCAGCTCACCGGGAAACGGTGACAGGGCGTTGTCGCGGACAGCTGCGACCGTCGACGGCATGACGATCACCGATGAGGACTGTCTCGCCGAGACCCTGGCGTTCAACGAGCAATTCGAGGCCACCGCCGCAAGCCGCCCGACCCGTGGGGAAACGCCGGACCCAACCGTGCTGGCGCTCCTGCGGCGCAACCGGCTCGGTGGCCACACGCCACCGGTGAGACTGCCGCACGGCCAGGACCGTGTCGTTGCGGGCGGGGTGAAAGTCCGGGCGTTCGTGCCGGACCACGTGGACGGCGTGTACCTGCACCTGCACGGAGGGGGCTGGGCGTTCGGCTCTGCGGACGGGCAGGATGAACGGCTCTGGCAGCTTGCCGTGCGGGCACGGCTGGCCGTGGTGAGCGTCGAGTACCGCCTCGCGCCGGAACACCCGTTCCCCCTCGGGCCCGACGACTGCGAGGCATCCGCCCGGTGGCTGGTGGACCATGCGGCAGCGGAGTTCGGTACCCAAAGGCTGCTGATCGGTGGGGAATCGGCCGGCGCCCACCTCAGCGTCGTGACCCTGCTGCGCCTTCGCGACCGGCATGGCATCACCGGCGCGTTCCGGGCCGCCCACCTGCTCTTCGGCCCGTACGACCTGTCGATGACACCGAGTCAGCGGTCGTTCGGCTCCAGGCGGCTGCTGAGCAACACGGACTCACTGCGGGGCAGTTATGAGCTGTTCACACCAGGGATGGGGGCCGAGCAGCGCAGGGACCCGGAGGTCTCGCCGCTGTTCGCCGACCTGGCCGGCTTGCCACCCGCCCGGATCGTCGTGGGCACCGAGGATCCGCTGCTGGACGACTCGCTGTTTCTGGCCCAGCGGTGGCAGGCGGCAGGTACGCCCGTGCAACTCGGCGTCGTCGCCGGCGCGATGCACGGCTTCACCCTGTTCCCGCTGACCATCACCGAGCGGGAACTGCTGCGTCAGCGGGACTTCCTGGCCTCGGTGTGACGGTAGCGTCGGCCTTATGAACCGCACTGCTCGACTCTATGCGCTGGTGGAAGAGTTGCGCGCGGCGGCGCCGCGGCCGCTGACGGTCGCGGCGCTCGCCGCACGGTTCGAGGTCGGCACGCGCACGGTGCAGCGCGACCTTCAGGCGCTGATGGCTGCCGGTGTCCCGGTGCGCACCACACCGGGGCGAGGCGGGGGCTGGTCGATCGACCCGGCGATGACCCTGCCCCCGATCCGGTTCACGGCCGACGAAGCCTCGGCGTTGGCCGCCGCGCTCGCCGCAGCCGACGCCTCCGTCCCCTACGCCGGTGCGGCCCGTACGGCAGCCCAGAAGATCGCAGCCTCGCTGACCGGTCCGGCCTCGGCCGCGGCCCGGGAACTCGCCGCGCGGATCGTTGCGCTGCCGTCGCGGACCGACTCCGCGGTCCGCGACGCAGTGGAACAGGCCCTCACCGACGACATGGTGCTTCGGCTGTCCTACGTCGACGCGGCAGGGCGCGAGAGCGACCGCGTGGTCGAGCCGGCCGGACTGCTCACCGCCGACGGCCGGTGGTATCTCATCGCCTGGTGCCGCACACGGCGGGCCGGCCGGGGCTTCCGGCTGGACCGGATCGCAACAGCGGTTCCGACCGGTGAGCGGGCGCACCCTCATGACCTGGCCGAACTACTGCTGGGCTCGGCCGGCGCCGGTGCGGCGCACCCCGCCGCGCTGGGTCCACTCGCACCCGTACGGTCACTGTGAGCCACCGAAGCCGGCGCAGGAGCCCCGGAGTGGCTCGGGAGGTGCCGGGACCGGTGCGAGGCTACCGGGCGTCCGCCGGCAGGTCCTGCTCGGTCCAAATGATCTTGCCGGTGGTGGTGTAGCGCGTGCCCCAGTGGTGGGTCATCTGGGCGATGATGTACAGGCCCCGCCCTCCCTCGTCGTCGCTCGCGGCGTGCCGGAGGTTGGGCGTGGTGTGGCCGGTGTCGGAGACTTCGCAGGTCAGGGTCCGGTCGCGGATGAGGCGTACCTGGATCGGGCCGCCGACGTAGCGGATGGCGTTGGTGACCAGTTCGCTGACGATGAGCTCGCTGGCGAACGTCAGGTCGTCCAGACCCCAGTCGCGGAGCTGCTTGCTGACGGCGGTGCGGATGGTGGCGACCGCCGCGGGGTCCGGGGGCAGCTCCCACTGGGTGAACTGGTTCCGGTCGAGCAGGCGGGTGCGGGCCACGAGCAGCGTCGCGTCCTCGTCCACCGGCCCGGGCAGCATGGTGGTCACCGCCCGGTCGCACAGCTCTTCCAGGGGCGTCCGGTGCTCGGCGAGGACCTTGGACAGCTGCGCGAGCCCGGCGTCACGGCCGTCGGCCGCCTGGAGGAGGCCGCCCGTGAAGAGGGCGAGGAGACTACCCGGCGGAAGCTTCAGTTCGGTGGCCTCGTAGGGCGGGCCGTCGATTCCCACGGACGGACCGGGGGGCAGCTCCGGATAGTCGACGGCGCCCGTGTGCGGTTCGACGACGGCCAGCACCGGCTCCCCGGCCCGTGCCAGGCTGCACTTTCCCGAGGCGGGGTCGTACACCGCGTACAGGCAGGTCACGCCCTCGGCCTCGTGGACCTGCGGTCTCCGGTGGCCCGGGCCGTGGTCGGCCTCGCTCTCGTGCGCGGTCTGCTCGACCAGGTCGCCGAGGCGGGAGAGCAGCTCGTCCGGGACCAGGTCCAGCCGGGCCAGGACCTGCACACCCGTGCGCAGGCGCCCCATCGTGGCGGCGGCCCGCAGGCCCCCGCCGAGGACGTCCCCGACGACCAGGCCGACCCGGGTGCCCGACAACGGGATGACGTCGAACCAGTCACCGCCCACTCCGGACCCGGTGTCGGCGGGCATGTAGCGGCTCGCCGAGTAGACGGCCGTGTGCGACGGCAGATGGCGCGGAAGCAGGTTCCGCTGGAGTTTCAGGGCCACCGTGTGGCCACGGGTGACCACAGGCATCAGCAGCAGGCCGATCAGCAGGGCGCCCAGGCCCACGACCGTCACCCCTCCGGTCGGTCCGGCCAGCGGCAGGTCGACGCTGGTCGAGCCGTACTTGGGGGCCGCGTAGACGATGGTGGCGTAGAGGAACAGGACGAGCATGATCAGCCCGCCCAGCCCTGGCAGCACGCCCTTGAAGACGAGGTCCTTGGTGCTGCGGCTGAGGATTTTGCGGTGGTACCAGAGGCAGGCGAACCCGGTCAGCCCGTAGTGGAACGTGATCGCGAGTCCGATGGAGTCGATCGAGTCGGCCAGTACGTTCCCGCTGAAGGAGGACAGCAGGAGGAGGAAGGCGATCGAGACCGCTCCCATGCCGACCGTCGACCAGGTCGGCGTGAGGAACCTGCGGTGGACCCGGGCGAACTGGGCGGGGACGGCCTTGTGGACCGCCATCGAGAAGACGGTCCGGGCCAGGGGCAGGATGGTGGTCTGGGTGGAGGCCAGCGCCGAGGTCAGGACCATCAGGATGAGCAGTCTCGACAGGATGAGCCCTGGGCCGTGACTCCCGAAGACGGTCTCGCCCAGTCCCGACAGCACATCGGCCGAGTTGCCGGCGTTGCCCAGCCCGGCACCCGAGGAGCCCACTCCGGCGAAGGCCTGCGCCGAGGTCGACACCAGCGCGTACATGATCAGGAGCAGCACGGTGGACAGCACCGCGGCGCGCCCGGGGATGCGGGTGCTCTCGACGGTTTCCTCGTTGATCGAGACGGCGGTGTCCCATCCCCAGTAGATGAAGACCCCCGCCAGGACGCCCGACGTCAGGGCCTTCATCGAGGGCACTTCGAAGGGATTGAACCAGGAGGCGGAGACAGGGATCGCCGTCGGGGGAGCGTTGGTGTAGACCCTGATCAGCGCGGCGACGGCGAAGACGACCAGCATGCCCACTTCCAGGCAGAGCAGCCAGCGCTGGACGGCGGCCGAGAACTCGATGCCGACGTAGCAGACCGTGGTCATCGCGGCGATCCAGACGATGCCCGCCACGGTGGTCCACAGCCGGTCCTTCGCCAGCCCGTCCAGGCCCACCAGCCGAAAGCTGTAGGCACCGGCGATCTCGGCGAGGCTCGCCATGACGATGACGTTGGCGACGATGATGCCCCAGCCGCCCATCCAGCCGGTGCGCGGGCCGAAGGCGCGGGTCGCCCAGGTGAAGGTGGTTCCGCAGTCGGCGTTGCTCGCGTTGAGCTCCCGGAAGGCGTACGCGATCATCAGCATCGGGACGACCGACAGCATGATGACGATCGGGGCCTGGAGGCCGACCGCCACCACGATGAGCCCCAGCGTGGCGGCGAGACTGTAGGCGGGGGCGGTGGACGCCAGCCCGATGACCACCGAGGAGAACATGCCCAGGGCGTCGTTCTTGAGCCCCTTCCGGCCGGCCCCCGTCCCGGGAGCGGGGCGGCCGGCGGACTCAGCGCCGCCGAAGTGCCTCACACTTGATTGCACCGCCGGGCCAGTCCCCTTCGCAACAGCGCAGGGAGCGCGGCAACGGCGCGAAGGCCCCGGAAAGGCGGCTGTTCGCGGTTGACCAGACGGGTCATGCGGACGGGTCATGCGGACGGGTCATGCGGACGGCAGAGGCTGCTCCGTCCAGACGGTCTTGCCGTCGTGGGAGTAGCGGGTGCCCCACCGCTCCGTGAGCTGCGCGACCAGGAAGAGCCCGCGTCCACCCTCGTCCGTGCTGAGGGCCCGCCGGAGGTGAGGGGAGGTGTGGCTGGTGTCGGACACCTCACAGATGAGGCACTGCGTGCGGATGAGGCGCAGAGTGACCGGGCCGGCCGCGTACCGGTAGGCGTTGGTGACCAGCTCGCTGGCGACCACGTCCGATGCCTGCACGGCTTCGACGGTCAGCACCTTGGGCGTCTCGGCGGAGATGTCGATGCCGACCTCTTTCCTCCACCCCAGGCGGGTTGACCGCGTCGGCCGGAGCGGAGCCGGCAGAGCGGACCTCGACCTCGTCTCCGGCGAGGTGGGTGAGGAACGCGGCGGCCATTTGGGAGCGACCGGCGTTGTGGACGCAGACGAACAGCACCGACGGACGTGAAGCGGGAGTGCTCATGGGTCATGCCTCGGTCGGCGTGCTCGCACCGCTGACCGTCTGCCCGCTCATGGGCGAACGGGCGAAAAGCGTCCTCGGCAACTGACGAGACCGGGCCACCCGCCACAACGTCGCCGTCATGGCGGTCCCCTTCTTCGTCCTCGGCCTCAAGCTGCTTGGAGGCGGCATCAACATCGTTCTCGTGAGCAAAAACGCCATCACCGTGGAGCCGACCGCCCCGGCCACGACGTACCCCATCTCGGGCGTCAGGTGGCTGACGGAAGGCTGGCCCGCCCACCGTGACGCGTTCGTACCTGATTTCAGGAGTTCCGGGCCACGACCTTGCCTCCCGGGACGGCGTTCCCACGCTCCTGCATGTAGGCGTAGCACATGAGACCGAGGAGGACCGAGAGGAGTACGGCGGATGAGCCCACCGTGCCGAGGTCCAGACCGCCCTTGGCGATGGGCTTGGTGAGGAAGTCACCCGCCGTGGCACCGAGCGGACGGGTGAGCACGAAAGCGATCCAGAACAGCAGGACGTTGGGAACGACCGGTACCCGCATGAGGAGGAGGAGTACCGCCAGCAGTGCCGAGACCACGAGTGCGCCGCCCAGGTAGCCGAGTCCGGAACTGTCGGACAGAAAGTCCCCCATGGACGTGCCGAGCGTGTTGGAGACGAGGATCGCCGACCAGAAGAGGGCCTCACCGCGAAACGTCGTGATGTCCCGGATGGCGAACGTCATCCCGGTGAACTTCCAGACGGCGAAGATCACGATCAGGATCGAGATCAGGATCGCGGCGCCGGCCGGGTAGCCCAGCCCCAGGCCCTGCGGACCCCAGCCCAGCGAGGTGGCCCCGTTGGAGAGGTACTTCTCGCTGGCGTCCCGGTTCATGAAATCGGACATCGTGGTGCCCGCCATGCTGGTGGACAGGATGACGGTCCAGTAGAAGAGGGGGTTGTACCGCCTGGAGTTGAGCTGGACGACGAGCGTGACCACGAAGACCAGGAACAGCGCGATCGTCGTCAGGAAGTAGCCCAGCTTGAGTGTCTGGGAGAAGAGGTCACCGGCCGTCTCTCCGAGGGTGGTCGCAGCGATCTTCATGATCCAGAAGGCCAGGGTGACCTCCGGCAGCTTCTTCATGACGTACTTGTGGGTGCCGGCGACATCCAGGTCGGTAAGCACTTCCGGCTCTTCCATGTTCCTGACTCCCGATCGATCGGTACCGCGACGCCCACCCCTCGGCGCGGAACATCGCGCGGAACAGGCGGATTTCGGACAGCCGCAGACATGCCACGTCCCCTCGCGCCGGCGAGGCGGGTCCGCCCGCCCTCTGGTCCCCTCATACGGAAGACGACGGTGGCCCGTTCGGCGCGTACGTCGACGCAGGGATGCTCTTTACCTTCAGCGTCTTGCAGAGCGACCGGCCGAATGGGTTGCGACACGGTGCTGGACCGGCTCAACCACTCACGGGAGTGACGTCCAACAGCCGAGATGCTTGCGGAAGCGACACAGCGGGGCAGGAGCGTTCCGGAACTCTGCGGTCGCTGCCACCGGTCGCGCGCGGTTCAGCAGGCCGGTGTGCCGTCCTTACCCGACGGCGGGCCGACGGTAGGCATGCCGAGATCGGCACGGGCCGGAGCCGTGCGGCAGGCCACCGCCCGCCGCCGCCTGCGCAGGATGAAGATTCCGACCACGACGGCGACCGCCGGCACGGCCAGGGCGGGCACCCACAAGGCGCCGATCGCGGAGACGGCCCCCACCCCGCCGAGTACGGCCAAGAGCGGACCCGCGCAGCACACCGCGCAGGCAGCCACGGCGGCTGCCGCTGCGCCGAGCATGCCCCAGGTCCGGGAGGGACGGGAGGACGGGGTGGTCGTCATACAGGCGCTCCGAAAAGGTCGGCCAGCATCCCGGCGACGCTCTCCGGCGCCCGTACGGTCAACTGGAGCGCGGCGGGTGTCATATGCAGGGTGAAATCGAAGAAGGCGCAGCAGTCCTGCTCGGCTGCGGCCAATGCCGCGAGCCGGCCGGCGAGCTCTCCCTCTGCCGGGAAGAACAGCTGCACGCCTTCGTCGATCTCCTCGCGCCGGTCGGCTCTCGCGACGAGAGCGCGCCACTGCTCGGTTCGCTCGCCCAGCTCGGCGCCGCCCAGGGCGCAGGCGACCGGGGCATCCCGCCACACCTCCCGCTCGGGCTCCGACGCAGCCGCCGGTCCGGAAACGGATCGAGTCGGGGAGAGCGTCACCGGCACGGGTCCGACCGGGCGGACCTCTGTCGTGCACCCGCAGTCCGGCCCGCATGCCCCCGCCGGCGCGGGTTCCGACAGCGCTGTGTGGACGCCGGCCAGGTGGGCGGAGAAGGCGCGCAACTCCGAGACACGGAGGTCGGTCTCCTTGATCCGGTCCGTGATCAGGGCGAGCATCCGGGCGCGCACTGAGGCGCAGAGACCTTCCTCGCGGACGTCCAAAAGGTCGCGGATCTCCTCCAGGGCCAGGCCCAGCAGCTTCGCCGAGGAGATGAACGCCAGCCGGTCCACCGCGTCCTCGCCATAGACCCGATACCCGGAGGCGGTCCGCTCTGCCGACAGCAGCCCGGCGGTCTCGTAGAAGCGCAGCGTCGTCGCCGGAACACCGCAGCGTTCGGCCAGCTGAGAAATGCGGTAGGTCGTCACGCCGCCGACGGTAAACCTTCAACCCGACTCGAAGGTCAAGCACTGACCGGTACGAGACAGGAAGCGCCGTGGCGCGCTCCACTGTGATCACGTCGTCGGCGCCGTCCCGGACAGCCCCGTTCACCGGGATCAGCCCGCCGTGTTTCACCAAGCTGGTGACCGCGCTGCGCCGCGAAGGTGCCGATGAGGTGCGACCGGGCCGGCCGTGGAGCCTGCCGCTGGAGGACCGGGTGCCGCTGGTTGCACCGCCCGCCGCATCCCGCCGGAACGGGCACGCAACGGGCAAGGCCCCGGCCGGGCAAGAATGCTGCGGCCTAGCCCGGATCCACCGATGAGTTCCGCCGGCTGGGCCGGTCTACCAGGACGTACGCCATCGAGCCACCGACTGGAGACCCACCATGGCCAATCCCGCACACCCCGGCCGCATGCTGTTCGTGAACCTCCCCGTAGCGGACCTCGAGCTCAGCAAGGCGTTCTTCGCCAAGCTCGGGTTCAGCTTCAACCCGATGTTCACCGACGAATCCGCCGCCTGCATGCTGGTCGGCGAGCACGCCTTCGTCATGCTGCTCAGCCGCGAGAAGTTCGCGGAGTTCGCGAAACTGCCGATGGCCGATCCCACCACACACACGCTGGCGCTGTACTGCTTCAGCGTGTCGTCCCGCGATGAGGTCGATACGGTCAGCGCCGCTGCGCTCGCGGCGGGCGGCTCCAAGGCAGATGACGCCGAGGACCTCGGTTTCATGTACTCACGCAGCTTCTTCGACCTCGACGGCCACGGCTGGCAGGTCATGTGGATGGACCCGGCGGCGGCGGAGCAGGGCCCCGAGGCGTTCGCGGCCTCCATGCAGGACGCCGACACCCCGGCCTGACCCACCGTGTTCCGCACGTGCGCCGTCCTCATGGCCCAGTCGCTGCACCAGAGATCTGGCACGCCAACTCCTCGACGACCTGCGGCACGACACGTTGGGCGCCCTCGTCTTGCAACGCTTCGGCAAGCGCCTGATGGACCGCCGCGGACAGCTGTCCCGCATGTGAGGCGCGGGTCCGGTTCACCGCCCGCTCGATCTTCGCGAGATGGGCTGCAACGATCGGCATTGCCGTCTCGTACTTGCTGGGGTCCACGGCCATGGGCTCAGCCGATCAGCACCGCGCCGCGAGCAGTTCCTCGGAGAACAGTCCTGCCATGCAGGCGCAGTCGGGATCCAGGGTGCCGGCGGCAAGCTCCTCGGTCTCCTCGGCTATGCCCTGACGCCAATTTGCAGTTGGTCTCTCAGCCATGGGGGGACCGTACAGGGCACGACTGACAGCGAGTCCGCACGATTTGCGCGGCAGCCGTCATGGCACCACGCGCACGCTGCCAGGTCTGCTGGTGGTCTAGCCGGCCTGATGCAGGGACGTTCACCTGGGTTCGTGTCCGTCAGGCCGGCAGGTGTAGACCTGCAGCACCGGCCCTTCGACGACCAGGCCGAGATCGTCCCGACGTTCCGCCCGAGGAGCGCACAGAGCCCACCCGCTACCTGGCGGCCGAAAATCGCCACGGCTGTCGGCTACCGGTCAGTGACCTGCCGGGGAAGCGGCTGACGGCGGAGGTCGGCGACGACGGCAGTTGCCCGGCTGGCAGCTTGCCTGACCTGCCGCAACGCGCCAGCCACGAAGGAAGTGGGGCCGTTTTCGTCGCTGCGCCGACTTGGTCCGGATAGTTGTCACAGGCTGGGGGTACCCGCCTCGCAGCATGGCCCATGGCCGAGTCCGGTACGCGGTGACAGCAACGGAGAACCAGATGAAGGCCCGCCTATCAGCAGCCCCGCCGACGCCGGCGCCGGTTCCAGCGGACGAGCAGCCCGCCGAAGTCCTCTCCGGCCGCTACCGGTTGGGCGCGAGAATCGGATCGGGAGGCATGGCCGACGTGTACGAGGGCGTTGACACGCGCCTTCGGCGACCCGTGGCCGTCAAGGTATTCCGGCCCGGCCCGGACCCGCAGACGGAGGACCGTCTCACCGCGGAGGCCGTCCTTCTGGCCCGCCTGCAGCACCCGGGACTGGTCACCGTCTACGACGCCGGCCGCCACGACGACCGCACCTACCTGGTCATGCAACTGATCAAGGGCCCCACGCTGTGCAGCCTTTTGGCGTGTGGAGCGCTGCCTGAGCGGCGTGTGGTAGATGTGGGCGCCGCCCTCGCGCGGGTGCTGGCCTATGTCCACCGGGCCGGCGTCGTGCACCGAGACGTCAAACCGTCGAACATCCTCCTCGACGCGGCCGGTGCTCCTCACCTGGCTGATTTCGGCATCGCGCGCCTGGCCAATGCCACCCGCCATACGGCACCGGACGTGCTGATAGGCACCGCCGCCTATCTGGCACCGGAGCAGGTTGAGGGCAGGCGGATCGGGCCGGCCGCCGACGTCTACGCGCTCGGCCTGGTCCTGCTGGAGTGCTTGAAAGGCGAACTGGAGTACCAGGGCACCCCGTTGGAAGCGACAGTCGCCCGCCTGCACCGCCCACCCGAAGTCCCCACCTGGCTCCCCTCGGAACTCGCGGACCTGCTGCGGGCCATGACCGCCCAGGACCCCGAGGCCCGCCCGGACGCCGAACAGTGCGCGCAAGCCCTCGCCTCCCGGCACGCCGGACCTGATCCATACCCCCTGCCGCTCTCGGCGCCCTCCGAGGCGCGCCTTCCGACGCCGCCGGCCGCTCACCCCGGAACGGAGGAGCACATACGGTCTCAGGAGGCGGCAGTCACCCGGCGCAACCTCCCCGGCGGCACTCGCCACAGCCGTCGCCTGGCAGCGGGCACGGCCCTGGCCCTCTCCGTGGCCCTAGGCGCGACTCTTGCCGTCACATCGAGCACTAGCGGAAGCGACGACCGGACAGCAGCGACGCCCGCCGAAACCCCCTCGCACCCGCCCTCCGGTACGGCGACTGCCAAGAGCGGGCCCGGTGCCCTCCCACCCACCCGATCTCACGGCGCTCAGCCCCCCTCCAGGGCATTCGATGCGTCCCACCCTGCGGCTGCGGCAACCGGATCTCACGCCCAGCCCGCCTCCAGGACACTCGGCGCTCCTTATCCGGCGGCTGCCCCGAGCTCGAGCCACAGCGCCTCTGCACCGCCCGCGAGCTCGAGGCCGCCCGCAGCCGGAGCCGCTGGCCCGAGCCGGACGACACCTGGGGCGGCGCCAACCGCTGGCACGGCGCCCCCATCACCAAGGCACCCGAAGGGCGGCTCACCAAGGCCCTCGAAGGGCGGCGCCACTACCGGCGCACCGCCCAGCCCAAGCCCGACGCATTAGAGGCCTAGGACCAGACCCGCCGTGCCGTTACATACTCAACCTTCTAGGGGTACACCCGCTCTGGGAGTTCGATCGCCGACGCAACCCAGTGACCGTTGTTGAGCGCTCGATGTGGCACAGGGGCTGCTTCCCCCAGTCCCGGTCCGTAACGTGAAAGCGAACAAGCCCCACGGGGCTCCCTACGTTGTCCAGGCCCACCGTCAAGCATCACCTGGGACCAGAACGTCAGGCACCAGCTGGGATCCGACATGAGGTGGGGGCCTCACAGACCCAATCGAGCGGGCCCATGCCACCGCACACCTACGAGCCCTCTCCCATCAGGAAAAGGGGCTGGGGGCCGAGCAGTCACGCAAGCTTGGGCAGGCCCCTCAGACCCACTCCACCTCGGAAACGATGTACGGGGTACTTCCCGGGCCCGGCAGCGGCGTCCGAGAGGAAGCCTGCGGCGCCGACGGGCGAGGGGGCGAAGCGACGACCGCGGCCGGCGCCGCAGCCACCTCCTCCTCGCTCACCCCGCCAGCGCCTCGATCACCCGATCGAGCGCCCCGCCCATCTCAGTGCGCGTGACCACTCGAAGCGGGCGTCGGACCGGCGTTCTTGACCGTCAGAGGCAGCAGCTTCTTGCCGGTCGGGCCGATCTGGATGTGCGTGTCCATCTGCGGGCACACGCCGCAGTCGAAGCACGGCGTCCAGCGGCAGTCCTCGACCTCCGTCTCGTCGAGCGAGTCCTGCCAGTCCTCCCAGAGCCAGTCCTTGTCGAGGCCCGAGTCGAGGTGGTCCCAGGGGAGGACCTCCTCGTAGGCGCGCTCGCGGGTGGTGTACCAGTCGACGTCCACGCCGAAGGGGGCCAGCGCCTTGTCCGCGCAGGCCATCCAGCGGTCGTAGGAGAAGTGCTCGCGCCACCCGTCGAAGCGGCCGCCGTCGTCGTAGACCGCGCGGATCACCGCACCGATGCGGCGGTCGCCGCGGGAGAGGAGACCCTCGACGATGCCGGGCTTGCCGTCGTGGTAGCGGAAGCCGATCGAGCGGCCGTACTTCTTGTCCCCGCGGATCTTGTCGCGGAGCTTCTCCAGGCGGGCGTCCGTCTCCGCGGCGGAGAGCTGGGGCGCCCACTGGAAGGGGGTGTGGGGCTTGGGAACGAAGCCGCCGATCGAGACGGTGCAGCGGATGTCGTTCGAGCCGGAGACCTCGCGGCCCTTCCGGATCACATGCGTGGCCATGTCGGCGATCTGGAGAACGTCGTCGTCGGTCTCCGTCGGCAGGCCGCACATGAAGTACAGCTTCACCTGGCGCCAGCCGTTGCCGTACGCCGTGGCGACCGTCCTGATCAGGTCCTCTTCCGAGACCATCTTGTTGATGACCTTGCGGATGCGCTCGGAGCCGCCCTCGGGGGCGAAGGTGAGGCCCGAGCGGCGGCCGTTGCGGGTCAGCTCGTTCGCCAGGTCGATGTTGAAGGCGTCCACACGGGTGGAGGGGAGGGACAGCCCGATCTTGTCTTCCTCGTAGCGGTCCGCCAGGCCCTTGGCGATGTCGCCGATCTCGGAGTGGTCCGCGGAGGAGAGGGAGAGGAGGCCGACCTCCTCGAAGCCCGTCGCCTTCAGGCCCTTGTCGACCATGTCGCCGATGCCGGTGATCGAGCGCTCGCGGACCGGGCGGGTGATCATGCCCGCCTGGCAGAACCGGCAGCCGCGGGTGCAGCCGCGGAAGATCTCGACGGACATGCGTTCGTGGACCGTCTCCGCCAGGGGGACGAGCGGCTGCTTCGGGTACGGCCACTCGTCGAGGTCCATGACCGTGTGCTTCGACACGCGCCAGGGGACGCCCGACTTGTTGGGGACGACGCGGCCGATACGGCCGTCGGGGAGGTACTCGACGTCGTAGAAGCCGGGGACGTAGACCCCGCCGGTCTTCGCCAGGCGGAAGAGGAGTTCCTCCCGGCCGCCCGGGCGGCCCTCCGCCTTCCAGGCGCGGATGATCCTGGTGACCTCCAGGACGGCCTGCTCGCCGTCGCCGATCACCGCGCAGTCGATGAAGTCGGCGATCGGCTCGGGGTTGAAGGCCGCGTGCCCGCCGGCCATCACGATCGGGTCGTCGACGGTGCGGTCCTTGGACTCCAGCGGGATGCCCGCCAGGTCCAGGGCCGTCAGCATGTTCGTGTAGCCCAGCTCCGTGGAGAAGGACAGGCCGAACACGTCGAAGGCCTTCACCGGGCGGTGGCTGTCCACCGTGAACTGCGGGACGCCGTGCTCCCGCATCAGGGCCTCCAGGTCCGGCCACACGCTGTAGGTGCGCTCGGCGAGGACGCCCTCCTGCTCGTTCAGGACCTCGTAGAGGATCATGACGCCCTGGTTGGGCAGACCGACCTCGTACGCGTCGGGGTACATGAGCGCCCAGCGGACGTCACAGGAGTCCCACGGCTTGACGGTGGAGTTCAACTCACCACCGACGTACTGGATCGGCTTCTGCACGTGCGGGAGCAGAGCTTCGAGCTGCGGGAACACCGATACAGCGGCTTCGGCAGACATCTCGCGACTTTCGTGGGCTGGAGGGAACGGATAGGGGTGACCATCAAGCGTAACGCGCCCCCGGCACGTCCCCGGACGCCCGGACGTCCGGACGGCGTCGCCGCGCCAGGCCCGGTGGCCCGCCTCCCCGCCGTCCGCGTCCGCTCCCTGCTCGGCCGCGGTCCCGCTGCCCGCTCGGCCCCCTCGGTCGCCGAGCCCCTCCTGCCGTCCGATCCTCGGCCGCCCGTATCAGATGGCCATCTCGGCTCTCACCGTCTGCCACAGCTGCGGCAGCGCCGCCTCCGCTGCCGCCGCTCGCCGTTCCTCCCGCCCGTACAGAACGCCGTAGGTGAAGGTGCTCTCCCCCGCCGCGTGTGCCCGGGCCGAGAGTTCCAGCAGGGCCTCGCGGGCCATCACGCTGTCCTGGTGGTCGCCGAGCAGGGTCTGGAGCGACTTCATCGATCCGACCAGGGCCTCGGCGGGCTTGCCCAGCGCGCTTGCGGCGGTCTCGGCCGCGTACCGGGTGCGCTTGGCCTTCTTGCGTGCCTCGTGGATCGCGATGTCGCGGTCGCGGCCCGGGGGCAGGTCGAGGGCCCGGCCGACCAGGTCGGCGACCTTGTGGAAGTCCTTGCGTACGGCCTTGGCGATCACCTTCGCCGGGTCCTCGGCGGCGGCTTTCAGCAGGGGCGGGCCGGCGATCAGGGTGTCGAGCGCGTTCAGCAGGCTCAGATAGCGCTCGCCGTCCAGGACGCTGATCAGACGGCGCCGGGAGCCGTCGTGCCGGGCGTCGGACCAGGTGCGCAGGCGGTTCCGAACTGGGCCTGAGATCAGGGAGCGGGGCAGTTCGGACATGGCGGTCGTCAGGTGCTCGGTGAGGACCTCCCGGTCGCGGTCGACGCCCAGCTCGCCGGCCAGCCACTTCAGCTCGTCGGCCATCGGGTCGGTGACCCGGCGGTCGAGGACCTTGCCGAACGAGCGGAAGGTGCTGCGCAGCCGGCGGGTGGCGACGCGCATGGAGTGCACGGAGTCGTAGACGTCCCGGCGCACCGCGGGGTCGAGGGCGACGATGGCGTCGCGCTGGGCGCGGACGTAGGCGAGGACGTGGTCGCCGGCGGTGGCCGGTGGCTGTCCGGGACCGGCCGGGGCGGGCGGCGGCTGTCGTTTGCCGGTCGCGGTGGGCTCGGGGCGGCCGCCGGTCTCCTGCAGTGCCCTTGCCAGTTTGGACGGCGCCGAGGAGCGGCTCACGCCCGCCTTGCGGAGCTTCTTGTCGACCTTGTCGAGGAAGGCGGGGTCTTGGCCGTCCGCGAGTTCGACTTCGATCTCGGTCCAGTCGGCGGTGCCCGTGCCGCCGCTGAGCCGCTCGGCGTGCACCCGGTCGAGGCTGACCTCGGCGAGCAGGGTGCCGTGGGCGTCGACGAGGTGGCGGACGTCGCGGGAGGAGCGGAGCCGGAAGACGGGGACGAGTTCGGCGTCGCGGACACGGGAGCGGACGAGGCCCGACAGGTACGGGGGGACCGTGTCGGAGAGCGGGGCGCGGACCTCGTCGCGCACGCCGTCGGCGACGGGCAGTTTGAGGTGCCAGCCGGCGTCACCGCCGCCGGTGCGGCGGCGCAGGGTCAGGGAGGCGTCGGCCAGTCGTGCGTCGGCCGTGTCGTAGTAGGTGGCGTCCAGTTCGGCGATGCCCTTGTCGACGACGGTCGAGACGCCGCCGACGGCGGTCAGGTCGGGCAGTTCGCCCCCGGTCGCGACCTCGTACTTACGCTCGATTTCGCGTTTCGTGTCCGCCATGGACCGAATCTAGTGGCAATCGGGCCGGGAGGGCAGAGTCCGCCGGCGCTCGTCTGGAATGCGCCCCTCCGTCGAACGCCCAGGTCCTTCAGCCGGCACGGGGCTCTTCCCCCCTCCGGCGTCTACGCGGACATCGGCCGCTGCACCCGGATCGACTGCAACAGTCCCACCGCCAGCCATACGGCGAACATGGAGGAGCCGCCGTACGACACGAACGGCAGGGGCAGTCCCGCGACCGGCATGATGCCGAGGGTCATGCCGATGTTCTCGAAGGACTGGAAGGCGAACCAGGCGATGATGCCCGCGGCGACGATCGTGCCGTACAGCTCGGTCGTCTCCCGGGCGATCCGGCAGGCCCGCCACATGACGACGCCGAGCAACACGATGATCAGACCGGCGCCGACGAAACCCAGCTCCTCACCCGCGACCGTGAAGACGAAGTCGGTCTGCTGTTCGGGGACGAACTGGCCGGTGGTCTGCGAGCCGTGGAAGAGTCCCGCGCCGGTGAGTCCGCCGGAGCCGATCGCGATACGAGCCTGGTTGGTGTTGTAGCCGACGCCCGCGGGATCGAGGCTGGGGTTGGCGAACGCGGCGAAGCGGTTGATCTGGTACTCGTCCAGGATGTGCAGCTGCCATATGGCGAGCGCGCCCATGGCGCCCGCGCCGAGCAGACCGAAGACCCAGCGGTTGGAGGCGCCGGAGGCCAGCAGCACGCCGAGCACGATGATGACCATGACCATGACCGAGCCGAGGTCGGGCATCAGCATCACGATCAGCATCGGGACGGCGGCCAGCCCCAGGGCCTGGGCCACGGTCCGGTGGTCGGGGTGCGGCTTGTCGCCCGCGTCGACCCGGGCGGCGAGCAGCATGGCCATGCCCAGGATGATCGTGATCTTCACGAACTCGGAGGGCTGGAGGGAGAAGCCGCCGCCGAAGACGATCCAGGCGTGCGCGCCGTTGACCGTCGCGCCGAGCGGGGTGAGCACCAGCAGGATCAGGAAGACCGAGATGCCGTACAGGATCGGCACGGCCGTGCGCAGGGTGCGGTGACCGAGCCAGATCGTGCCGATCATCAGGGCGAGCCCGATGCCGGTGTTCATCAGGTGGCGGATCAGGAAGTAGTACGGGTCGCCCTGGTTGATCTCGGTGCGGTTGCGGGTCGCCGAGTAGACCAGGGCGGTGCCGATCAGGGACAGGGCCGTGGCCGACAGCAGTATCGGCCAGTCGAGCCGGCGGGCCAGGCCGTCGCGGGCGAAGATCCGTGTCCAGCCGGCCCGGTCGGGGCCGTACCCGGAGACGGAGAAGTTGTTCGCTCCGGTCATGTGAGGATCCTCCGCCTCTTCTTCGGGCGGGCCGAGCGCCTGGTGGTGCGGCGGTTGCTCGCGGTGGGCGAGGGCACGGTGGCCGACGGGTGGTCGGTGGGGGTTCCCCGCTGGTCCTGGTCGGTCGCCTGGTCGGCGTTGGGGTCGTACTTCTCGATCTTCTGGGCCTCGATCGAGCCGTCGGGGCGGATCTTGGGCAGACCCTGCTGCGGGGTGGGGAGCAGCGCCTTGCCCTTGTCGATCGAGCCGTCCTTCTGGACGCCGTAGAGGGCGTCGTAGATGTGGTGCACGGCCTCACCGGAGGCGCCGGATCCGGTACCGGCCTGGGAGATGGTCATGACGACGGCGTAGTCATTGGAGTACGTGGCCAGCCATGAGGTGGTCTGCTTGCCGTAGACCTCGGCGGTACCGGTCTTGGCGTGCAGCGGGATCTTGTCCTGCGGCCAGCCGCCGAACTTCCAGGCGGCGGTACCGCGGGTCACGACGCCCGCGAGCGCCTCGTTCATGACGTCCCGGGTCCTGCCGTCGATCGGCAGCCTGCCGTGCGACTTGGGCTTGATCTCGGTGACGTTCTTGCCGTCGGGGCTGATGATCGCCTTGCCGATGGTCGGGTTCCACAGCGTGCCGCCGTTGGAGATCGCCCCGTAGATGACGGCCTCCTGTATCGGCGTCAGGAGCGTGTCGCCCTGGCCGATGGAGTAGTTGATCTCGTCACCCTCGCGCATCTTGTTGCCCTCGAGGCAGTTCTCGTACGCGATCTTCTCGACGTAGTCGCCGTCCTTCTTGCCGGTCTTGCACCAGGCGTCCTTGTTGGCCTTCCAGTAGTCCTGCTTCCACTGGCGGTCGGGGACGCGGCCGGAGACCTCGTTGGGCAGGTCGATGCCGGTGGGCTTGCCGAGGCCGAACTGGTGAGCGGTCTTGAAGAACCAGTCCTTGGGCTGCCCCTTCTTGGGGTTGATGCCGCCGTCCTTCTTCCACTCGTTGTCCGCGAGACCGTAGAAGACGGTGTCGCAGGAGACCTCGAGGGCGCGGCCGAGCGAGATCGGGCCGAAGTTCTCTCCCTCGAAGTTCTTGAAGACCTGTCCGCCGACCGAGTACGAGCTGGTGCACGGGTAGTGGCCGTCGAAGTCGTAGCCGGCCTGGATCGCGGCGGCGGTGGAGACCACCTTGAAGGTGGAGCCGGGCGCCGACTGGCCCTGGATGGCCCGGTTGAGCAGCGGGTAGTTGGAGTCCTTGCCGGTGAGCTGCTGGTAGTCCTTGGCGGAGATGCCGCCCACCCAGACATTGGGGTCGTAGGCCGGGGCGGACGCCATGGCGACGATCCGGCCGGTCTTGGCCTCCATCACGACGACGGCGCCGGAGTCCGCCTTGTACTTCTCGCCGGTGATCTTGTCGAACTGGTTGCGGGCGGTCTTCATCGCCGTGTCCAGCTCGTACTCGGCGACCCGCTGGACGCGCGCGTCGATGCTGGTGACCAGGTTGGAGCCGGGCTCGGCGGCGTCGCTCTTGGCCTTGCCGAGGACACGGCCGAGGTTGTCGACCTCGTAGCGGGTGACGCCGGCCTTGCCGCGCAGCACCTTGTCGTACTGGCGCTCGATTCCGGAGCGGCCGACCATGTCGGAACGCAGATAGGGCGAGTCGGTGTCCTTGGCCTTCTGGATCTCGTCGTCGGTGACGGGCGAGAGATAGCCGAGGACCTGGGCGGTGTTGGCCTCGCCGGGGGCCGGGTAGCGGCGCACGGCCTCGGGTTCGGCGGTGATGCCGGGGAAGTCCTCGGAGCGCTCGCGGATCTGGAGGGCCTGGCGGGGGGTGGCCTCGTCGGTGATGGGGATCGGCTGGTACGGGGAGCCGTTCCAGCAGGGCTGCGGCGTCTTGGCGTCGCACAGGCGGACCTTGCCCATGACGTCCTGCGGCTTCATGCCCAGGACGCCGGCCAGCTTGGTGAGAACCGCCTTGCCGTCGTCCTTCATCTTCAGCAGGTCGGTGCGGGAGGCGGAGACCACCAGCCGGGTCTCGTTGTCGGCGATCGGGACGCCCCGTGCGTCCAGGATCTCGCCGCGCACGGCGGGCTGGACCACCTGCTGGACGTGGTTGCCGGAGGCCTCCTTGGCGTATTCGGTGCCGTTGCGGATCTGGAGGTACCAGAGGCGGGCGCCGAGGGTGCCGAGGAGGGAGAGGACGAGGATCTGGATGACGACCAGCCGGATCTGGACGCGGGGCGTCCGTCCGGTCTCGGGGATGTTAGTCATCGGCGGAGCCCGCTTTGTCGAGGGTGGTCACGGGAGACGGGTGGGTGTGGGTCACTGCCGCCGTCCCCTTTGCCTGCAGGTAGATGTTGTACGAGTACACGGCCGGCCTGTGCGACCGGACGGCCAACTCCGTGGAGGTCACAGCCGCTTGACCCCCTTGATACGTCCCGCCCGGGCCATCCGGGCCCTGGCCGCCTTGACCCGCAGCACCCCGCGCTGGCTGCCGATGCGCAGTCCGGTACCCGCGGAGAGCCAGCCGGGCGAGACGTCGGCGGCTTTGGCGGAGCTGGTCTCGGCGAGCGGGTCGTTGCCGATCCGGCGGGCCAGCCCCATGATCCCGGGCACCACGAAGGGCGCGAGCAGCAGGTCGTACACGGCGGCCGTGACCAGCAGGCTGGTGAGGCCGACATGGCGGGCGGCGGTGTCGCCGACGAGGGCGCCCACGCCCGCGTACAGCAGGGTGGAGCCGATCGCGGCGACGGCCACCACGGCCATCGGGCCGCTGGCGGACTTCAGGCGGCCGTTCTCGGGACGGGCGAGTCCGGCGAGGTAGCCGATGACGCACAGGACGAGGGCGTAGCGGCCGGCGGCGTGGTCGGCGGGCGGGGCGAGGTCGGAGAGCAGACCGGCACCGAAGCCGATGAGACATCCGCTGACGTGGCCGTAGACCAGGGCGAGGCCGACGACGGTCAGGAGCACCAGGTCCGGGACGGCACCGGGCAGGTGGAGGCGGGCGAGGACGCTCACCTGGATCACCAGGGCGACGACCACCAGAACGGTGGAAAGCAGCATCCGGTTGAGGCGCATCTGGTTCGGCTCCTAGGGCGTCTGCTACTCGTCGTCGTCGGACGCCAGGTCGTCCTCGGAGGCCTGGCCCCCGGCGAACGCCGAGGGCGTGACGGTGACGGTCACGGTCGGGGTGGGCGTCGGCTGGGGTTTGGGGGGAAGGACGGTGTCGCGCGGGTCCTTCTTCGGGGCCTGGACGACCACACCCACGATGTCGAGGCTGCTGAAGGACACGAACGGCTTCACGTAGACGGTGCGGGTCAGACCGCCGCCGGACGGGTCGACGCGGGAGACCACGCCGACCGGGACACCGGGCACGAACGGCTTGTCGGCCTCGGAGCCGAAGGTGACGAGGCGGTCGCCCTTCTTCACGTCGGCCTTGCCGTTGAGGAGCTGCACACGCAGCGGGCGGTCGCCCTGCCCGGCGGCGAACCCGAGTTCGTCACTGCCCTCCATACGGGTGCCCACCGTGAAGTCGGGGTCGTTGGCCAGCAGCACGGTGGAGATGTGCGGGCCGACGGTGGTGACGCGGCCGACCAGTCCGTCGCCGTTGAGGACGGTCATGTCGCGCTTGATGCCGTCCTTCGCGCCCACGTCGATGGTGACCGTCCAGGAGAAGCCCTGGGCCGCTCCTATCGCGATGACTTCGGCACCTTTGATCCCGTACTGTCCCTCGCCCGCCACCCGGATCATGTTGTCGAGCTGCTTGAGCCGGCTGCGGTTGCGGTCGTCGCTGCCCAGTTTGGCCTTCAACGTGGCGTTCGAGCGCTCCAGTTGGGCGATGCGATCATGCCGCCTGCCGGAGTCGCGTACGGCCGCGACCGCGTTGCCGACGGGGTCGACGGCGGACGACATCCCGTTCTCGATCGGGCCGAAGACCGTGGCGGCGGCTTGGCGGGCACCTTCGACCGGTGAGTCCTGGCCGCCGCGGATATCCACCGTGATCAGCGCGAACGCGATGGCGATCAGCAGCACCAAGAGCAGCCGGCTCTCTCGTGTGTCCCTCACGTGCGGCGGCCGTGCCTTCCTCGTCGGAATTCGTAGCGGAAACCCGGGTGATTATGGGTGGTTATAGGGGCTTATGCCTCTATATCAACGATCCGCCGCACGAGAGGAGATCGTCTCGTACGGCGGATTCGGCGCGTCGCCTCATCTGCGGGGCTGGGCGTCCAGCACCTGCTGGAGCGCCTCGAATTCCTCGACACACTTGCCCGAGCCGAGCGCCACGCTGTCCAGCGGGTCCTCGGCGATATGGATCGGCATGCCGGTCTCCCGGCGCAGCCGCTCGTCGAGCCCGCGCAGCAGGGCGCCGCCGCCGGTGAGGACGATGCCCCGGTCCATGACGTCACCGGACAGCTCCGGCGGGCACTTGTCGAGGGTCGTCTTGACCGCGTCCACGATGGCGTTGACCGGTTCCTCGATGGCCTTGCGGACCTCGGCCGCGGAGATGACCACGGTCTTGGGCAGCCCGGAGACCAGGTCCCGGCCGCGGATCTCGGTGTGCTCGTCGGCGTCGAGGTCGTACGCGGAACCGATCGTGATCTTGATCTGCTCGGCCGTCCGCTCACCGAGGAGGAGGGAGTACTCCTTCTTGACGTACTGGATGATCGCATTGTCCAGTTCGTCACCGGCGACGCGGATGGACTGGGCGGTGACGATGCCGCCGAGCGAGATGACCGCGACCTCCGTGGTGCCGCCGCCGATGTCCACCACCATGTTGCCCGTGGCCTCGTGGACCGGCAGGCCCGAGCCGATGGCGGCCGCCATCGGCTCCTCGATGATGTGCACCTGGCGGGCCCCGGCCTGGGAGGACGCCTCGATGACGGCGCGGCGCTCGACGCCCGTGATGCCCGACGGCACACAGACGACCACTCGCGGGCGCGCCAGATACCGCCGCTTGTGGATCTTCAGGATGAAGTAGCGGAGCATCCGCTCGGTGATCTCGAAGTCGGCGATGACGCCGTCCTTGAGCGGGCGCACGGCGACGATGTTGCCCGGCGTCCGGCCGATCATCTTCTTGGCTTCCGCACCGACCGCGAGGATGCCGCCGGTGTTGGTGTTGATCGCGACGACCGACGGCTCGTTGAGCACGATCCCGCGGCCCCTGACGTACACCAGCGTGTTGGCGGTCCCGAGGTCGACAGCCATGTCACGGCCGATGAACGACATTGAGTTCCCCATCAGGATTCGTCTGGCCTTCCCAAGTTGAGCGCGTGACGGCTTTTGTTGGGGCGGCGAAGTGGGTGCTGTGACGTGAAGGCTTACATCGTAGTCTCGCCCGCACGAAACACTGCGCGAGGGTCTTCGCCATTGTCAGCAGATGACGCGTCGCCTCGCTCCTGGAGACGGGCGTTCGGGGGTAGCCGTTCCCCCGAACGGCACGCATATGCCAAGGAGCGGCCGGGTTTGTACGACCGGTTTTCACGGCCGCCCTTGGTCACGCGTCCGAGTGACGTGGAAAACCCTCAGGAATTGTTCACATGGCGAGATCAAGAGTTCATCATCCGGACGCCGGGAGACGTCCGGACACTCAGAACCGGCCCGGGAAAAAGATCTTCAGCTCGCGCTCGGCGGACTCCTCCGAGTCGGAGGCGTGCACCAGGTTCTCGCGGACGATCACACCGTAGTCGCCGCGGATGGAACCGGGCGCGGCGGCGATCGGGTCGGTCGGCCCGGCGAGCGCGCGCAGGCCCTCGATGACCCGCTCACCCTCGACGACGAGCGCGACGACCGGACCGGAGGCCATGAAGTCCACCAGCGGCTCGTAGAAGGGCTTGCCCTTGTGCTCGCCGTAGTGCTGCTCCAGCGTGTCCTGGTCCAGGGTGCGCATCTCCAGCGCGCTGATGGTCCAGCCGGCCTTGCGCTCGATGCGGCTGATGATCTCGCCGATCAACCCGCGACGGACGGCGTCGGGCTTGAGGAGGACGAGGGTGCGCGAGGTCACGAGAGGGCTCCTTCATCAAGGTGGTGCGGTGCGTAGAGGGTACAGGGCGGTTTTGAGTGACCGTTACGCAGCGTCAGGGCGGCCCCCGGGCCCCGAGGAGCTACGGGGCCGCCGGGCTGCTCTCGTTGTCCTGAAGCGCCGCGAAGCGGGCCTTGGCCTCGTCGATCTTTCTTCCGTAGTGCACCGACGCCCACCACAGCGCCGCGAAGATCGCGCCCATGAAGTACATGGCCGGCACGATGAACCCGGAGGCGATCAGCGCGATCTGGAGGGCCCAGCCCATCTGGACCCCGCCGGGGCGGGTGATCAGGCCGCACAGCAGGATGCTCAGCGCCATCGCGATGCCGCTGAGCGTCCAGACCGTGGTCGTGGACAGGTTCGGGTCCTTCATGGCGACCAGACCCGCGAAGCCGATGACGAAGAACTCGCCGATCAGGGTCGAAGCACAGAGCGTACGCACGACAGAGTCAGCCCTTCCCCAGGAGCAGTCGGGCCTCGCCGACGGTGATGACGGAGCCGGTGACGAGCACCCCGGCGCCCGCGTACTCCCCCTCCTCCTCGGCGAGGGTGATCGCGGCCTCGAGCGCGTCGGGCAGCCGCGGCTCGACCTGGACGCGCTCCTCGCCGAAGATCTCCACCGCGATCGCGGCCAGCTCGTCGGCGTCCATCGCCCGATGGCTGGAGTTCTGGGTGACGACGACCTCGGCGAAGATCGGCTCGAACGCCTCCAGCAGGCCCCGGACGTTCTTGTCGGCGCTCGCGCCGACGACCCCGATCAGCCGGCTGAAGTCGAACGCCTCGCTCACCGCCTCGGCGGTGGCGCGGCCGCCCGCCGGATTGTGGGCGGCGTCCAGGACGACGGTCGGGGAGTGGCGTACGACCTCCAGACGGCCCGGGGACGACACCGACGCGAACGCCTTGCGGACGGTGTCGGCGTCCAGCGGCTCGGGGCGCTGCGAGCCCACGCCGAAGAACGCCTCGACGGCGGCGAGCGCCACGGCGGCGTTGTGGGCCTGGTAGGCACCGTGCAGCGGCAGGTACACCTCGTCGTACTCGCCGCCGAGGCCGCGCAGCGTGAGGAGCTGGCCGCCGACCGCCACCTGCCGGGAGACGACCCCGAACTCCAGCCCCTCGCGGGCCACGGTCGCGTCGACCTCCACGGCCTTCTTCAGCAGCACCTGGGCCGCGTCGACCGGTTGCTGGGCCAGGACGACGGTGGACCCCTGCTTGACGATGCCGGCCTTCTCCCGGGCGATCTCCGCGGGCGTACCGCCGAGCCGGTCGGTGTGATCCAGGTCGATGGGGGTGATGACGGCGACGTCCGCGTCGATGACGTTGGTGGCGTCCCAGCTGCCGCCCATGCCGACCTCGACGACCGCGACGTCGACGGGCGCGTCCGCGAACGCCGCGTACGCCATGCCGGTGAGGACCTCGAAGAAGGACAGCCGGTACTCCTGCGAGGAGTCGACCATCTCGATGTACGGCTTGATGTCGCGGTACGTCTCGATGAACCGCTCGGCGGAGACGGGGGTGCCGTCGAGGCTGATCCGCTCGGTGACCGACTGGACGTGCGGGCTGGTGTACCGGCCGGTGCGCAGTTCGAAGGCGCCGAGTAGTGCCTCGATCATGCGGGCGGTGGAGGTCTTGCCGTTGGTGCCGGTGATGTGGATGGACGGGTACGAGCGCTGCGGCTCCCCCAGGACGTCCATGAGGGCCGAGATCCGGGCGACGGACGGCTCCAGTTTGGTCTCGCCCCAGCGGGTGGCCAGCTCCGTCTCGACCTCGCGCAGGGCCTGGTCGACCGCGGGGTCGGCCGGGCGCGCAGGGGCGTCGTCCTGCGCCGGGCCGCCGTGGGTGCGGAGGGTACGGCTGCCGGCCTCGATCACCGCGAGATCGGGGTCCCGGTCCGTCTCGGCCGCGACGATCTCTTCGAAGGGATCGCTCTCATTGGGGTCGCGCTGGGGCAGGTCACTCACGAGCCCAGTCTACGGAGGACGGGTGACGAACCGGCGAAGGCCCCCGGGCCGTGAGCTTGAGTTCCAGTGCCGGGGGCCTTCGGTTGCCGTCGGGCGGCTAGGCGGCGGGGAGCCGGTCCAGCTGGGCCTGGATCCGTGCGATGTCGTCCTCCGCCTTGGCGAGCCGGGTGCGGATCTTGTCCACGACGTGGTCCGGGGCCTTCGCCAGGAACGCCTCGTTGCCGAGCTTGGCGGTGGCCTGGGACTTCTCCTTCTCCGCCGCCGCGAGGTCCTTGGCGAGCCGCTTGCGCTCCGCCGCCACGTCGATCGTGCCGGACAGGTCCAGCGCGACCGTGGCGCCGGCGACCGGCAGGGTCGCCGTGGCCGTGAAGGTGCCGCCCTCCGGCTGAAGGCGCAGGAGCTGGCGGATGGCGGCCTCGTGCGGAGCCAGGGCCGTGCCGTCCAGGGTGAGTCGGGCCGGGACGCGCTGGCCGGGCTGGAGGCCCTGGTCGGCGCGGAAGCGGCGCACCTCGGTGATGACCGACTGGAGGGTCTCGATCTCCCGCTCGGCGGCCGCGTCACGGAAGCCGCTGTCGGTGGGCCACTCGGCGATGACGACCGACTCGCCGCCCGTGAGGGTGGTCCACAGCGTCTCCGTGACGAACGGGACGATCGGGTGCAGCAGCTTCAGCGTGACGTCGAGGACCTCGCCGAGGACGCGCTTGCTGACCTCGGCCGGCTCGCCGCCCGCCTGGAACGTCGTCTTGGACAGCTCGACGTACCAGTCGAAGACCTCGTCCCAGGCGAAGTGGAAGAGGGCGTCGGACAGCTTGGCGAACTGGAAGTCCTCGTAGAGCGCGTCGACCTCGGCGACCACGGAGTTGAGGCGGGACAGGATCCAGCGGTCCGTGGCCGACATCTTCGCGGCGTCCGGCAGCGGGCCCTGGACCGTCGCGCCGTTCATCAGCGCGAACCGTGTGGCGTTCCAGATCTTGTTGGCGAAGTTGCGGGAGCCCTGGACCCAGTCCTCGCCGATCGGGACGTCGACACCCGGGTTGGCACCGCGGGCCAGGGTGAACCGGAGCGCGTCCGACCCGTACTTGTCCATCCAGTCCAGCGGGTTGACCGCGTTGCCGAAGGACTTCGACATCTTCTTGCCGAACTGGTCGCGGACCATGCCGTGCAGGGCGATGGTGTGGAACGGCGGGGTGCCGTCCATCGCGTACAGGCCGAACATCATCATCCGGGCGACCCAGAAGAAGAGGATGTCGTAGCCGGTGACCAGGACGGAGTTCGGGTAGAACTTCGCGAGGCTCTCCGTCCGCTCGGGCCAGCCCAGCGTGGAGAACGGCCACAGGCCGGAGGAGAACCACGTGTCGAGGACGTCGGTGTCCTGGTGCCAGCCCTCGCCGCTCGGGGGCTCCTCGTTCGGCCCGACGCAGACGACCTCGCCGTTCGGCCCGTACCAGACGGGGATCCGGTGGCCCCACCACAACTGCCGTGAGATGCACCAGTCGTGGAGGTTGTCGACCCAGTCGAAGTACCGCTTCTCCATCTCCTGGGGGTGGATCTTGACCTTGCCCTCGCGGACCGCGTCACCGGCGGCCTTGGCGAGCGGGCCGACCTTGACCCACCACTGCATGGACAGGCGCGGCTCGATGGTGGTCTTGCAGCGCGAGCAGTGGCCGACCGAGTGGATGTAGGGCCGCTTCTCGGCGACGATCCGGCCCTCGGCGCGCAGGGCGGCGACGATGGCGGAGCGGGCCTCGAAGCGGTCCAGGCCCTGGAAGGGGCCGTGAACGGTGATGACGGCGTGCTCGTCCATCACGGTGATGGCGGGCAGGTTGTGGCGCTGGCCGATCTCGAAGTCGTTCGGGTCGTGGGCCGGGGTCACCTTGACCGCGCCGGTACCGAACTCGGGGTCGACGTGCTCGTCGGCGACGACGGGGATGGAACGGTCGGTGAGCGGCAGCTTGATGAGCTTGCCGACCAGGTGCTTGTACCGCTCGTCGCCCGGGTGGACGGCGACCGCGGTGTCACCGAGCATGGTCTCGGCGCGGGTCGTGGCGACGACGATGGTGTCGTCCCCGTCCCCGTACTTCATGGAGACGAGCTCGCCGTCGTCGTCCTGGTACTCCACCTCGATGTCGGAGATCGCCGTGAGGCAGCGCGGGCACCAGTTGATGATGCGCTCGGCGCGGTAGATCAGCTCGTCGTCGTAGAGCCGCTTGAAGATGGTCTGGACGGCCTGGGAGAGCCCCTCGTCCATGGTGAAGCGCTCACGGGACCAGGCGACACCGTCCCCGAGGCGCCGCATCTGCCCGGAGATCTGCCCACCGGACTCTGCCTTCCACTGCCAGACGCGCTCGACGAAGGCCTCGCGCCCGAGGTCGTGGCGCGACTTTCCCTCCTTGCCGAGCTCCCGCTCCACGACGTTCTGCGTGGCGATGCCGGCGTGGTCCATGCCGGGCTGCCACAGCGTCTCGTAGCCCTGCATGCGCTTGCGGCGGGTCAGGGCGTCGATGAGGGTGTGCTCGAACGCGTGCCCGAGGTGCAGGCTGCCGGTGACGTTCGGCGGCGGGATGACGATGGTGTAGGGCGGCTTGTCACTCTTCTCGTCCGCCTCGAAGTAACCGCGCTCTACCCAGCGCTCGTACAGCGGCCCCTCTACATCGGCCGGCGCGTACTGGGTCGGCAGTTCGGTGTCGGGCGCTGATGGCTGCTGCTGAGCGTTCTCGGTCACGGGGTCAGTTTAGAGGTGTCACGACCCCGTCCCGAAACGCGATTCTTCGGTAACGGTGAACCCACGGGCGCCCCCGGGCCCCTCCGCTTGCGCCAGGATGTCGGACACGCACAGGCATCCGGAGGGGAACCCAGAAGATGAGCCACAACCAGCCGGGCCCGTACGGCGGGCAGCCCCAGCAGCCCGGACCGTACGGTCAGCCGGGCCCCTACGGCCGGCCGCCGCAGGCACCCCAGCCCGGCTACGGCTATCCCCCGCAGGCCCCCGGGGGTGCCCCGCCCCAGCAGAACCCTTACGGCCAGCAGCCGCCCACACAGCCGTACGGCCAGCAGCCGCCCCCGTACGGCCAGCAGCCGCCCGCACAGCCCTACGCCCAGCCGCCCGCACAGCCCTACGCCCAACCGCCCGCGCAGGCCTACGCCCAACCGCCCGCACAGCCCTACGGCCAACCGCCCGCACAGCCCTACGGCCAGCCCCCGTACGGCCAGCAGCCCTACGCCGTACCGCAGCCCCCGGCGCCGGGCGGCGGCAAGAAGAAGACGGCGCTTTTCATCATCGGTGCGGTGGCGGTCGTGGCGGCCATCGCGGTGGGCGCGTCCCTCGTGCTCGGCGGGAGCGGGGGCGGCTCGGTCGCCGACGACGGCCCGCACAAGCTGACGGCACCGGCGGCGGTCATCGGCGGCACGTACAAGAAGGCGGGCGACTCCCCCGGCAGCATGTCGAAGAGCGACGTCAGCAAGGCCGAGTCGTGGGGGGTGAAGAACCCGAAGAACGTCGGCGCCGGTTACACCTCGGGATCGGGTCTCACCCAGAAGCGCCTGATCTTCTCGGGCGTGTACGGGACGATCGACGACCCGGAGAAGGTCGTGGACGCGATGTTCGCCCAGATGAAGTCGGAAGCTCAGAAGGACTCGACTTCCGGTGCCAAGCTCGTCGGCAGCCCGGAGACGGTCGAGCCGTCCGGCTTCTCGAGCGGAGTCATGAAGTGCCAGTACCTCCAGAGCACCCAGTCGGGCAAGACCAGCAAGATGCCCTTCTGCATCTGGGGTGACCACAGCACCCTGACCTACGTGCTGTCGTACGACATCGCGAGCCTGGCCTCCGGCCGGACCACATCGATCGACGACGTGGCCGATCTGACCACCAAGCTCCGCAACGACGTGCGGGTCAAGGCCTAGCCGGCTGCCGAGGGGCGCCGGGCCGGACGGCGGGGCGCCCACCGGTCATCGGGGAACGCCGGTGCCCGGCACTGCACATGTGCCGGGCACCGTCTGTGTCTTGCGGGCGTTTACGCCGTCTTCTGCTCCCCCGCCCCCCGGCCGCGGGCGTCCCTCGGGATCAGGGTGGGGTTCACGTTGCGCAGGACCACGTCGGCCGTGATGACCACGCGGGCCACGTCCTTGCGGGACGGCACCTCGTACATCACCGCCTGGAGGACCTCCTCCATGATGGCGCGCAGGCCCCGGGCGCCCGTCTGGCGGAGGATGGCCTGGTCCGCGATGGCCTCCAGGGCCTCGCGCTCGAAGTCCAGCTCCACACCGTCGAGTTCGAAGAGGCGCTGGTACTGCTTGACCAGCGCGTTGCGCGGCTCGACGAGGATCTGCAGGAGCGCCTTGCGGTCGAGGTTGTGGACCGAGGTGATGACCGGGAGACGGCCGATGAACTCCGGGATCATCCCGAACTTCACCAGGTCCTCGGGCATGACGTCCTCGAACTGGTCCTTGGACTCCAGCTCGCGCTTGGAGCGGATCGTCGCGCCGAAGCCGATGCCCTTCGCGCCGGCCCGCGACTCGATGATCTTTTCCAGGCCCGCGAACGCGCCGCCCACGATGAACAGCACGTTCGTCGTGTCGATCTGGATGAACTCCTGGTGCGGGTGCTTACGGCCGCCCTGCGGGGGCACCGAGGCCGTCGTGCCCTCCAGGATCTTCAGCAGGGCCTGCTGGACGCCCTCACCGGAGACGTCGCGTGTGATGGAGGGGTTCTCGCTCTTCCGGGCCACCTTGTCGATCTCGTCGATGTAGATGATGCCCGTCTCGGCCTTCTTGACGTCGTAGTCGGCGGCCTGGATCAGCTTCAGGAGGATGTTCTCGACGTCCTCGCCCACATAGCCCGCCTCCGTGAGCGCCGTGGCGTCGGCGATGGCGAAGGGCACGTTCAGCATGCGGGCCAGGGTCTGGGCCAGAAGGGTCTTGCCGGAGCCGGTGGGGCCCAGCAGCAGGATGTTCGACTTGGCCAACTCGATGGCGTCGTCCCGGCCTTGGGCACCGCCGTTCTCACCGGCCTGGACCCGTTTGTAGTGGTTGTACACCGCGACGGACAGGGCCTTCTTGGCCGCCTCCTGGCCGACCACGTACCCCTCGAGGAACTCGTAGATCTCGCGGGGCTTGGGGAGTTCCTCCCAGCGCACCTCGCTCGTCTCCGCGAGTTCCTCCTCGATGATCTCGTTACAGAGATCGATGCACTCGTCGCAGATGTACACACCGGGGCCTGCGATGAGCTTCTTGACCTGCTTCTGGCTCTTGCCGCAGAACGAGCACTTGAGCAGATCGCCGCCGTCACCGATGCGTGCCACGGTGTGCTTCCCCTTCGCCTGGGAGACGCCTTACGTCCAGCGGCTCCTGGTGCTGCCTTATGTCCGACGGTACCTTGCCGGGCCCCCCGTTCGGGCCCCCCTTGGCACGGTTCACTTTGACGTGCACCGTTTCAAACCGTGCCGAGGGGCGGCCCGACGGTACGGGCCCGGCGGCGATACGCCTTTAGCGGACCGCGGTGTTGTTCATCTTCCGGGTGGAGATGATCTGGTCGATCAGGCCGTACGACAGCGCGTCCTCGGCCGTGAGGATCTTGTCGCGCTCGATGTCCTCGCGGATCTTCTCGATCGGCGTGTTCGAGTGCTTCGCCAGCATCTCCTCGAGCTGCGAGCGCATCCGGAGGATTTCGTTGGCGGCGATCTCCAGGTCGGAGACCTGACCACGGCCCGTCTCGCTGTAGGGCTGGTGGATCAGCACCCGGGCGTTCGGGAGCGCCATGCGCTTGCCCGGGGTGCCCGCGGCGAGCAGCACCGCGGCGGCGGAGGCGGCCTGGCCCATGCAGACCGTCTGGATGTCCGGCTTCACGAACTGCATCGTGTCGTAGATGGCCGTGAGCGCGGTGAAGGAACCGCCGGGGCTGTTGATGTAGACCGAGATGTCCCGGTCGGGGTCCATCGACTCCAGGCACAGCAGCTGCGCCATGACGTCGTTGGCGGAGGCGTCGTCGATCTGGACGCCCAGGAAGATCACGCGCTCCTCGAAGAGCTTCGCGTACGGGTCGTACTCGCGGATGCCCTGCGAGGTGCGCTCCACGAAGCGCGGGATGACGTAGCGGGACTCGGCCGTGGGGCCGGTGTACTCGGCGCGCGTGCGGTCGTGGAGGCCGCTGCCGGGGAAGTCGTTCACGATGTCTCCTGAGAGGGGCTGAGGCGGTGGCTGGGGGCTGGAGGGGCGCTGGGGGCCGTCAGGGGACCCGGTGGGACCGTCACGGCGGCAGGGGACCCGGGCGGGCGCCCAGGGGTCTGTGCCGGCCGCTCGAGGCCCGGCGAGCCCTTTACGAGCCCGCCCCGGTGCCTCCGCCGCCCGGCATGCCGGCAGCAGTGGTGATGACCTCGTCGATCAGGCCGTATTCCTTGGCCTCCTCGGCGTCGAACCAGCGGTCGCGGTCCGAGTCGCGGGTGATCTGCTCGACCGACTGACCGGTGTGGAAGGAGGTGAGCTCGGCCATGCGCTTCTTGGTGTGCAGCAGCCGTTCGGCGTGGATCTTGATGTCCGACGCGGAACCGGCGAGGCCGGCCGAGGGCTGGTGGATCAGGATCTCGGCGTTGGGCAGGGCGAAGCGCTTGCCCGGGGTGCCCGCGCTGAGCAGGAACTGCCCCATGGACGCCGCCATGCCCATGGCGATCGTCACCACGTCGTTCTTGATGTACTGCATGGTGTCGTAGATCGCCATGCCGGCCGTGATGGAACCACCAGGGCTGTTGATGTACAGGTAGATGTCCTTGTCCGGGTCGGAGGCAAGGAGCAGCAGCTGTGCGGTGATCTTGTTCGCGATGTCGTCGTCCACCGGCTGGCCGAGGAAGATGATCCGCTCGTTGAGCAGCCGGTTGTAGACCTGGTCGCCGAGGCCGCCACCGATGGAAGGCTCGCCGGCGGCGGAGGGCATCAGATTCGTCACGTATCCACCTGCTCGTCTTACGACGGCGCGGGGCCGTCTCACGTGTTCTGCTGGGGCGTGGGACCCCTGTGCGTCCCCTGAGGGGCGGCTTCGGGGACTCCCCTGCCCTCGTATTCATGGACCCTAACGCGCAGGCAGTCGGGTGCCATCCCGCTTCCGCGGGTGTTCGCTGTCAGCGCATGGGCCTCAACGGTGCGGGACCCGGCGCCGGGGGCGCCGTCGCCGGGCTCCGCGCCGGGCCCGGTTCCATTGTCGCCGCGAGTGGTCCGGTGGTCGCGTCGGTGGGGGTCGTTCGTGGACGCCCGCGCGGTTCCCCGCGCCCCTTGCTCGGCGGGGCACCGCGCGGCCCGTGGTGTGCGGACGGCGACGGGCCCCGGGCGCGCTGTGCGTCCCGGGGCCCGTCTGTGGCCGGTGATTCCGGAGAGGGTTACGCCTCCGGCTTCTCCTCGGTGGCCTCGGTGGCCTCGGCGGAGCCCTCCGCCTCGTCCTCGTCCTCGTCGTCCAGGTCGACGATCTCGCCGTTGGTGTCCTTCACCGTGGCGGCCTCGACGACGACCGCCAGGGCCTTGCCGCGGGCGACCTCGCCGACCAGCATCGGCACCTGGCCGCCCTCGACGACCGCCTGGGCGAACTGGTCGGGGGACATGCCGGAGGAGGCCGCGCGCCGCATGAGGTGCTCGGTCAGCTCCTCCTGGTTGACGTTCAGCTTCTCCTTGTTGACCAGCTCGTCGAGCACGAACTGGGTCTTGATGCCCTTGATCGCGGCCTCGCGCGTCTCGGTCTCGAACTCCTCGGCGCTCTTGCCCTGGATCTCCAGGTAGCGGTCGAGGGTCAGACCCATCTGGCCGAGCTGGTGGTGCTCGAGGTTGTGCTTACGGGTGTTGATCTCGTCCTCGAGGAGCTTCTCGGGGATCGGGACCTCCACCAGCTCGAGCAGCTTGTCCAGGACACGCTCCTGGGCCTGGGTGGCCTGGTCGTACTGCTTCATGTTCTGGAGGCGCTTGCGGCTGTCCGCCTTCAGCTCCTCCAGCGTGTCGAACTCGGAGGCGAGCTGCGCGAACTCGTCGTCCAGCTCGGGCAGTTCCCGGGAGGCGACCTGGGTGACCTTGACCGTCACCTCGGCCTCCTTGCCGGCCGCCGAACCGCCCTTCAGCTCGGAGGTGAAGGTGCCCTCCTCGCCGGCCGAGAGGCCCTTCACGGCGTCGTCGATGCCATCCAGCAGCTCACCGGAGCCGATGGTGTAGGAGACGTCGCTGGCGACGCCGTCCTCGAGGACCTCGCCCTCGACCTTGGCCTCCAGGTCGACGGTGACGACGTCGCCGTCCTCGGCGGCGCGCTCGACCGGGCTGGTCGACGCGAAGCGCTCACGCAGCTGCTGGACCGACTTCTCGATGTCCTCGTCGGTCACCTCGACCGCGTCGACCTCGACCTCGATGCCGGAGTAGTCCGGGATCTCGATGGCCGGGCGGATGTCGACCTCGGCGGTGAAGGACAGCAGCTCGTTGTCCTTCAGCTCCTTGATGTCGACCTCGGGCTGGCCCAGCGGGTTCAGCTCCGCCTCGTTGACCGCCTCGGTGTAGAACTTGGGGAGCGCGTCGTTGACGGCCTCCTCCAAGACCGCACCGCGGCCGAACCGCTGGTCGATGACGCGGGCCGGGATCTTGCCCTTGCGGAAGCCCTTCACCGTGACCTGCTGGTTGATCTTCTTGTACGCCGCGTCGAGGCTGTCCTTGAGCTCCTCGAAGGGCACCTCAACAGTGAGCCGAACCCGGGTCGGGTTCAGGGTCTCCACGGCGCTCTTCACGGTTCGGTCTCCTTGTGGCTGACTTCTTGGGGTTCTGCCGAGCTGCCCCGCCCTGGCGGGCGTGCCTTCGGCGGATTCGCGGGCCCCTGCCTGAGAGACGTGGCAGTGCAGACACACGGGCGCGCAGCTTGCATAGTAACCGCAGCCACGGGGCGCCCCAAAAGGCGATCATGCGATGCGGCGCCGGGCGGCGCCTGCCGGTTGGTCGGGGTGGCGGGATTTGAACCCACGGCCTTCCGCTCCCAAAGCGGACGCGCTACCAAGCTGCGCCACACCCCGTCTGGTGCGACACGTAGGGTACATGCCCGAACAGGTCGCGTCGGCCGCTTTGTCGTCGGGTTTGTCGTCGGTTTGTCGTCGGGTTTGTCGTCGGGCGTCCGCGCGGATCAACGCGTTGGCCTACGGGGTGGGCGACCCGCTACGATGCCTCCTGTGCCGCGGTCACCGACCAGCGGCGCGTCCTGTTGCGGGCGTAGCTCAATGGTAGAGCCCTAGTCTTCCAAACTAGCTACGCGGGTTCGATTCCCGTCGCCCGCTCTTATGGCTCAGGGCCAGGTCAGAGGGTCGATCCTCCGCCTGGCCCTGACGCATTTCCGACCTTCGTCCGGCCCTACGTGCCCGTTGCGTGCCCGTTCGGTCTCTGATCTTGCTTGCGCGCCTGCTCGACAACCGCGCTCACGGCCTGGCCGATCAGACGCTCTCGCTCGGCCGTGGCGTGCTGGTAGATCAGCGCGGCCCGAGCGGTGCTGTGCCCCATCCTGGTCATCAGCTCGCGCGTGCTGGCGCCCGTCGCCGCAGCGAGGGTGTTCCCCGTGTGTCGTAGATCATGGAAGTGCAGGCCCTTGATCCCGACCTCATCGCACGCCTTGCGCCACAACTTGTTGAAGTGGTTCCGGCGTGGCGTGGCCTTCTTGGCCCCGATGAACACTCGGCCGTCAGGGCCCGCTTCGGCGAAGATCGCGAGGTGATTGGCCAGGTCCGCGACGATCACCGCAGGGATGGAGACGGTGCGCTTGCCCGCAGCGCTCTTGGGCTCCTTCAGCACGTGCTTGCCGCCATGGAGTTCCGCGACGTTCCGGCGGACACGCACAGTACCGGCGTCGAGGTCGAGATCCCGGCGGCGCAAGCCGAGCAGCTCGCCCCAGCGAAGCCCCGTGAAGGCCGCCAGGAGGACGAGCGCCCGGTACCGGGGCTGCATCGCCCCCGCGAGGGCGTAGACCTCCTGCACGGTCGCCGTGGGGCGCTCAGGGGTCGGAGCCTGGCTCGCGCCTTTGACCCGGCACGGATTCCGCCGGATCAGCCGGTCTTCCACGGCGGTCATCAGCACAGCCCGCAAGAGCGCGTACGACTTGGCCACCGAGGAGGCGCCGGCCCCCGCACCGAGACGGGCCACCCGCCAGGCCCGGACCATGGCCGGGGTGATGTCGCCCAGGGCGACGCTCCCGAAGGTGGGCGCGAGGTGGTTCCGCAGCAACGACCGGTAGAGGTCAGCGGTCGAAGGGCTGATACCCCGCTCCGTGATCCAGGTCGCCGCATACGTGCCGAAGGGCACCTCGGCCGCATCCGGGTCCGTCCAGTCCCCCGACCGAACCTCGGCCTGCATCTCTGCCAGCCAGTCATCCGCCTCCCGCTTGGTGCGAAAGGTGTGCGGTGCCGGGCGGTCAAGGCCGTCAGGAGCAAGGTAGCGAGCCTGGTACCGGCCGGACGGCAGCTTGCGCACACGGCCGAACGACCGCTTCCTGCCCGGCATCAGGCCACGCTCCTCAGCCGCCGGGACGTCGGCGCAACGGTGTTGGCCTCGATGAACGCCGCGACAGCACCCTCAGGGATGCGCACGTGCCGACCCACCTTGACGTACTCGATGCGCCGCTCCTCGATGAGCCGCCGAGGAAACCGAACTGTGGTGCCGAGGAGCTCGGCGACCTGGTCCACGGTGAGCAGCCGATCCATGGTCACCGCTCCCCCGCAGCCTCAAGATCCGGCAGCTCGGCCAGAACCTCACGAGCGATCTCACGGTTCAGCCGGATGTCCCGAGCGATCGACTCAGCCAGCCAGGATTCGCCAGGGGTGTGGCCCTGTCCGGCGAAGGTCCAGTGCGCGAGCACCAGCGTGGAACCCTCCGTATCGTCGAGGTCTTCGGAGAACCCGCGCTCCTGGCGTTCCTGCCGGGCGCGGTAGTCGGCCCGCACCTGGCGCAACGCGCCGAGGGTGGTCGAGTAGCGGCGCGACTTGGTGGAGAAGTGCCCGCGGAAGCCAAGCATGTGAGCCCAGCGCCACAGCAGTCGATCCGGGTACGCGTCATCGAGCGCCCAGCACGCCTCGATGAGCCGTCGCGTGTGCGCGGGCAAGGTGAGCTTGTCCAGCTCCGAGAGCTCCCCGATCCGGCGGTCGACCGTGCCGGTCGTCTCGGCCGCCTTGGTGGCGTACTTGGCCACGTACGAGGCGACGGCCTGTTCGGTCAGTTCCTCGCGGCCCAGGGCGCCGATGGCCTGCACGTCGACCTGGGAGCCCCAGCGCAGGACGCGGGCCGGGAAGTCACCGGCCGCAGGCACCGGCACCACGACACGGGCGGCGGCAACCCGGATCGAGGCGTCCAGGAGAGCGATGGTGGCCCATGCCGGCGGATGCGCGCCGGGGCCGTCTGGACCGTCGAGCCGAACCACGGCATGGAAGTGCACGGCCCCGCGCTTCTGGAACTCGGCGACCTTGCCGAAGGAGACCCGGCACACCTCCTTGAGCGCCGATTGAGTCAGGCCCGCCTGCGCCGCGATCTCCCGACGCAGATAGATAGTGAAGCGCCGCCACAGGTCCCCGGCGTGGTTGTTCCACAGCACCGACCCGGCGTAGTCGTACCGCTCCGGGTCGAGGGCCGTGCCGAGCGCCGGGTCACCCTCGGCGTGTTGGGCACCGCAGCGGCAGCGCCCCATGTCGGGCCGGTTGTGGACGGGCCCGAACGAGGGTGCGGTGAGGGTGGCGAACACGCGCGGGTGCTCCCGCACGGTCGCGGGCACGTCCTTGCGGTCGTCGCCCGTGATCCCGACCCGGATCAAGTGGTAGGTGTCTCCGGCATACGTCCAGGCGCACGAGGGACAGCGAGAGGCCCGCCGGTTGCCGCAGGCCACCCGGAGCCGCCCGCCCGGCTCCTGCTCGGTCGAGTACGAGTAGAGGACATCACCGGTCTTGGCATCCCGGGTGACGGTCTGACCGACGAGGTGAATCGGGTTCGAGCACCCGCCCGTGCGGCGGATCTGTTCCTGCCAGCGGTCGAAGCCGGGGGCGTTGGCGACCCGCAGCAGATCGGCCAGCGTCAGGGGATCGGTGCCCAAGGAGGCCGCAGCACCGGCCACGGCCTCCGGGGCGACGGGAAACACCGTCATCCGGCCACCGCCAGCGAGGCACGGGCCACCGCGTGGACCTCACACGGCCGGTACAGCGGACCCTCGTCGTCGAACTCCTCCGGGGTCAGCGGCACCAGGCCGGTGTGACCGCCGTTGAACGGCCAGCGCGCCATCCAGCACGCGCACGGGACACCCGACGGGTCCGCGCACCACTCCCACCGGCCACGGAAGGACGGCACGCAGATGCAGGGCACCAGCGCACCCGGCAGGCCCGACATCTCCCCACCGTCCACGGTCACCAGCGAGCCGACGCAGTCCGAGCACCGCTCGTCATCCTCGACCGGACGTGCGATGTGCAGAATCTCAACGGTTCCAGCCATGATGGAACTTCCCTTCCTGGGAGCCAGGGGCGGCGGTTCTTCTTGGCGGTTGAGCGCCGCCCCTGGGCAAGGCGTAGTTCGTGCCGGATCACACCTGTCGGAGCGTGGGGCACAGCTCTATAGTGTTTTAGAGCACCTGGAAGCGTCAAGAGGGTGTTCTAAAGTGCTCTAGAAGGGAGCTGTGCACATGACCGGGAACTCGCCCGCCTTGCCGCCGTATCGGCGCATCGCGGCGCAGATCAAGGGCCGGATCGAGCGTGGCGAGTTGCAGCCCGGAGATCGCATCCCGTCGGTCCGCGAGATCGTGCGCGACGAAGGCGTCTCAGTGGCTACCGCTACGCGAGTCGCGTCCGTTCTGCGGGCAGAGGGATACGCAGAGACCATCCCAGGAATTGGAACGGTGGCGCGTATGCCTAGCAAGCTCACGACCGGCCCCGACCGGCTTCAGTTGCAGCGGACCACTGGAAGTGGCTTCAAGCCGGGCGAACGAGTGGAGATCATCAGCGCTGAGATGGTGCCCGCAAGCGCCGAAGTGGCGGATGCACTAGAGGTAGAGGTAGGGACCCAAGTGGTCCAGCGCCGACGCCGGTATCTGGACGAGGATGGGGTAGTTGCCCTGTCCACTTCGTGGCTTCCGGGGGAACTGGCCGAGGCCGCACCCGAGCTGATCTCGACTGGCCCGCTCCCGAAGATGACGTTCGGTCTGATCGAGGACCGGACGGGCCGCCGAGCAGTCAAGCGCCGGGACACGGTGTCGATCGAGGAGCTCCCGGAGGACGTTGCGCCGCTCCTGGACCTTGACCCCGGCACGCCTGTACTGAGCATGGCCAACCACTACTGGGACCAGCACGGACAGATCACCGAGTACGCCCGTGACTTCATGGGGCCGGGACGTGTTCTTGCAGCGGAGTACGACCTTCAGTAGTCCGCCCAAGCGCCAGGGTGCTTGACGGGCCCCAGGCCCAGTTACAGGTTTCTCTACCTCATCAAGCACCCGTCGTCGCTTCGCTCCTCCGGGCGGGCGCGGGCGGCCGGCGGCGCCCGCGCTCATGTCTCCGCCCCGCTCGGCACCGCCGGC